>CAXNFL010000019.1:0-15739 GCA_964201555.1 Kiritimatiellia bacterium | reverse complement strand
AGATCCTTGAACAAGGCGTGGACTTCCTGGGCATCCTGGCGAAGCAGGGCGTTATACCGGGCCAGGCCGGACAGCGAGCGAACCCCCATCCGGCGCTCAATACGCCTCAGGATGGTGCCCTCCTTATAGCTTCGGAAATCACAGCCGGTTGCAACCTGCACATAGGCCAGAATGGATTCAAGCTCCCCGCCCGAACCCTTGTTTTCAGCCGGATCGCCATCGCCCCCGTGGACGTAGGGATGATTGAGGTACTTCACGATGGTGGCCGGCATCTGGTCCGGCGGAAGCACGCGGTCCACCAGCCCGGTGGCCACGGCGCTGCCGGGCATGCCGGGGAACTGGGCCGACCGGGAATCCTGAGCCATGACGATCCCGCCCGCGCCCCGGACCGCCCGCGCCCCCAGGGTTCCGTCCGTGCCGGCTCCTGAAAAGAGAATGGCGATCGCCCGCTCCCTCCGGTCCTCGGCCAGCGAGCGGAAGAAATAATCGATGGTCATGCGCACGCCTTCCGAGGCGCTTGATTCGCCGAAAAACAGGGCCCCGTTCCGGATGCCCAGGTAGTGATCAGGCGCAATCACATAAACGCAATCGGCTTCAACGGCCTGCCCATCCGCGGCCTGGACCACCTTCATGGCGGTGAACTTGGAAAGGATTTCCGGCAGCAGGCTTTCATGGGTGGGGGACAAGTGCTGGATCACGATAAACGCCGCACCGGAGTTCCGTGGCATGTTCGAGAAAAAATCCCTGAAGGAATCCAGGGAGCCGGCGGAGCCGCCGAGCCCGACAACGGGAACTCCCGAAGGCCGGTTAACGGGCTCAGCGTTGTCATCCGTCTTATTGCTAACCTCGCTCATGCTGTAATTTAGATCCTCCCTCCCCCTGCTGACAAGCGTTCTTTTGGCGTGCTTTGGGCGTTCGGTTGGCGTAGTTCGGGCGTTCGTTCGGATGCGGATTTTCGCGGGGCGGGCGCCGGCCCTCCCTCAAGAAGGCATTGACCGCCGCGCAAGCGCCCCCTTATAGTGCGGTCACCCGATGAAACTGCCCTACCCACTCATTCTTGCCTCCGCCTCGCGCGGCCGTGCGGAGCTGCTCCGGGCGGGAGGCTTCGATTTCCTCCAGGACCCCACGGGCATTCCGGAGCCGCCCCCGGTGCCCGGCGAAGCGCCCGCCGCCCACGCCCGCCGGCTGGCGCGCCTGAAAGCCGAAGCCGCCGTGCAGCACCATCCCGGCAGCCTGATCCTCGCGGCCGACTCGATCGCCTTTTGCGGCGACCGCATCCTGGGCAAGCCGCGCGACGAGGAGGACGCGGTGGCCATGCTGACCTTCCTGGCGGGCCGGTCGCACACGCTGGTCACGGCCCTTTGCCTGGGCTACAGGCCCCGCGGCGGAAACCCCCGGTTTGAAGCGGGCGAAGACGAAGCGACGGTCACGATCCGGGCCTGGAGCGAAGCGCGCCTCCGCCGCCACGTGGCGCAGGTGAAGCCCCTTTTCTGCGCCGGCGCCTACGCCCTCCAGGAAGGCGGACTCTCCCTGGTCGAAAAAATCGACGGCGATCCTACCACGGTCGTGGGGCTCCCGATGGATTTGCTGGACCGCCTGCTGCTTCGCCTCCTTTAATCGGGATCGGTTAAAAGCGCTGTTTCCTTTCCCCTCAGTTGCCCTGAAGAATTTTCTGAAAAATCCCTTCATATAAGCATGCCCGGCGGCCTTGCTCCGCCCCCATCCACTTTTGCATAACTGTGGTGCGGCATGAATACCAAACGATCCAGGATGGGACAAAAAGGGATGCCCCCTCTTCCCCGGCGCGGAACCTCGCTGGTGGAAGTGATGATTGCCATGGTCTTCTCCTCGATCATTTGCGCCGGGCTTTACGAAGTCGGCTGGAAATCCAGGCAGTATGCCGATTATGCCCGCGTGGCGACGGAAGCGCGCTCGCGGGCCAAGGAGCAGCTGGAAGAGATCGTCTCCTATAATTTAAGCGACTTATGCCAGGCGTCCTACCAGTGGAAGAGCGACACCAACCTCAGCGCCATGGGCTACAGCATCGTCCGCACTCCGCGGGTGGTCTGGCATGCGGGCGACACCAGCGAGACGAACGCCTCGAGCAGCCTCTACGCCGAGGTCCATGTGGACGTGGCCTTCCGCTCGCCCCTGTGGAAGAAAATGGTGACGAACACCTTTTCCATGATCATTCAATAACCGGTTGCGACGGAGGGCTCCATGGACAACAAGCAAACTCGCCGGGGACGGCAGCGGGGTCACACGCTGCCCGAGGTGATGATCGCCGGCTCGCTCAGCTTCGTCATCTCGGCCGCCATCATGCAAACCTTTCTCTGGGCCGGGCGCCAGAGCAACTTGTGCTCCAAGATCGCCTGGTCCCAGGGGGAGGCCATGCGCACGAGCGGGAAACTGGAAGGCTACATCCGGAACGCCAAGAGCGTCTCCGCCATCGACGAAAGCCAGGGCAACTGGGTGGAGGTGCGCTTTACCAACGGGGCCTCGAGCCGGTTCACCTACTACCCCACCGCGCCCCGCGAGGGCAGGATCTACCTGACCCGGCCCAACGCCCCGGAAACGCTCATCGCGCAGGGCCTCACCCGGATCATGACGGACAGCGGCTATCCCACGCCCATGTTCACGAAGATCAACGACCGGGCGATCCGGGTCTGCTACCGCGTTTCCGAGCCCACGCAAAGCGGAACCCGCTCGTCGGACGACCAGGCCTATTCGGCCTGCGCCCGGTTCGGGGTCTGCCTGCGCAACGCGCCGTATTAATCGATTTTGGGTACAACTGGAGGAAGCATGAGAGGGGCAAACGGAAGGACGTTCGCGCGGGAGGACGGTTCGGCGCTTCTCCTCGCCGTGGTGCTGCTGGGGTTCGCCAGCTTCATCATCGGCTCCATTTTCACGGCCACCCTGACCTACACGGCCAACACCGAACGGGTCTACGCCCACGACAAGGCCGCCTTCCTGGCCGATGCCGGCCTGCGGGCCGCCGTGGTCAAGCTCAACGCCGCGCTGGACGGCGCCATCTCCTACAACGAATCCCGGACCTACTTCCTCCAGACCAACGCCTTCGTGCGCGCCGACTGGGGCTTCACGACGCGGCTCGTCTCCACCAACGCGCAATACAGCATTATTTCCACCGGGCGGTACGCCGGCAACCTGGTGGGGGTGCGGGCCGATGTCCGGCTGGGGGACGGCAACCGCAGCATCCACGCCCTTTACGCCCACGCCCTGTTTGCCGGAAACTCGGGAAGCGTCCCCAGCTATGCCCTGAAAATCGGCGGCTCCGGCTCGGGCGCCGACTTTGTGAAGGGCGACACCTATTCGGGAGCCAAAATCGATGTGAGCGGAACGGCCAGGCTGCGCTATCCGGAAATCCTGATCGACAGCAACAAGGACGGCATCTGGGAGCCCGGGGAAGAGTGGACCAACGCCTACGCCGTGAAGACGTTTACCAACCCGCTCTCCCAGGCCGCGTTCAACGCCTATAAAACGTCCATGGCCACGAACATGAGCAAGGTCTACAACAACGGCGTCTACGACTACGGGGAGGCGTTCGTCGACACGATCGGCAACGGGGTCTACGACGTGGGCGAACCCTATACGGATGTGAATGGAAATGGAAAATACGATTATGGAGACACCTATATCGACAAGAACTCCAATGGCGTTTTCAACGCGGGCATCGACACGGTGGTCGACAACGGGAACGGCCGGTACGACGCCGGCGAGGCCTGGGAGGAGGATGCCACGCACCCCCAGCGCCTCAACGGCAAATACGATCGGGCCGGGGGCTTTTACTCCAAAAACAGCTACGGAAGCTGGGTCTGGAACACGTCCTATAGCGCCAACTACCACACGTACTATTGCACCTCCTGGGCGGCCGAAAAATATGTGGACGCCGGGGACGGCGTCTACGACCCCGACTCGGCCGAACCCTATACGGACCAGAACGGCATTTACGACCCGGGCGAGCAGTTCCTGGACGACCGCAACAGCCGGTACGATTACGGCACGCAGGCCCTGGGCGCCATCTCGGGCATGCCCAACCCGGGGCCCGGACAGCGAAAGGCCATGGGCACGGACGACGCCATCAACCCTCCCAATTTGACAAATATGTATTATTCCCTGGACCGGAACGGCTCGAAGCCCGCCAATGCCTTGACGAGATGGGGCAACGATGTCGTCGTCTCCTCCAACGATTACGGGGCGGCCAAGACGATTACCGATCTTTCCAAACCGGAACACATCTTCGTGCGGAATCCGCCCACGGGCTCCGGAACCGTCACCTCCAACGGAAAAACGATCTACGGGCGCAATTACACGGCCGTCACCAACTCCAGCGGACGGCGGCAGGACGATTATTTCCTCGAGGACCCCCTGGACAAGACCTACAACAGCTACGTGACGGCCGATGAGATCGACGGCACGGTTTACACGGCTCCCATGTACTTGAACGTCACGACGGATGGCAACAACAAGCTCTACTATGTGGACGGAAACGTCTACATCCACAACCCCCAGGTGTACAGCATGCGCTTCCGGAATCCCGGAACGCGCATCACCATCGTCGCCAGCGGCAACATCACCATTTCGGACGAGTTCTACTACAACGCCGACTATGCGTCGGGCCTGGTGCGGACCAACATGAACAGCACCATCGTCAACAACCCGTCGGACGCGCTTTGCCTCATCGCATTGAAAAACCCGTCCTTCCCCGCCAACAGCGGCAACATCTACGTCGGCGACGCCCAGTTCGGCACCGGCGGCAGCATCCACGCCATGTTGTATGCCGAGAACGACTTTGTGGATAACAACCTGAACACGGTCGACCAGGCCTTCATCAGCGTTTTCGGCAACATGACGGCGGGCAATCAGGTGCGGCTGAACCGGACGACGAGCACCGGCTATTACCGGACGCGGCTGGACATCGCCCTCGACGAGCGGATCCGCAACGGAACCGTGATCGTTCCCGGCCTTCCCCACCCGGTGGGGCTGGACCGCAGCATCATCATCGACACGGCCTGGCAACTCGTTCCCGGCACCTGGTCCTCCTTCTCCTTCCTGAAGTGATTAGGGACATTCCCGCCTTCATTGACCTGCGTCCGGGAATCCGCTAAGCTGAAACGAAATACGGCAATGGCATATCCCCGAGGTGGACGTGAAGCTGCGAACACGATTTGTTGTCATCATGGCCGTTTTCATCCTGCTGCTGACCGCCCTGGCCGCCGTCATCTCCACCCGCATCCTGCTGGCCGGCTCCCTCTCCCTGGAAAAGGACCTGGTGCGGGAAGCCCTCGAGGGAGGGCGTCATTTCCTGACCGCCGAGGAACGCCGAATGGCGAGTCTCCTCGAAGACTGGGCCAACTGGGACGACACCTACCGGTTCATGGCCGACACGAACCAGACTTTCATCGATGTCAACCTGGTGGACAACACGTTCCGCTACCTCAACCTGAATGTGCTGGCTTTCTTCGATGTCCACAAGCAGCTGGTTTTCATCAAGAATTACGACCTCGATTCCCGCACCGAAACGCAAACGCCCCCACTTCTGGTAAACGCCCTGACCGCCTCAACCCTGCTGACCCCGTCTCCCGATAAAAATCATTCCGCAGCCGGGTTGCTGCCGGTCGGCAACGACGTCTGGCTGTTGGCCTCCGCGCCTGTCCGCAACAGCCTGTCGCAGGGCCCCGCCCGGGGGACCCTGGTCATGGGCCGCCGGCTGAACGCCCTGTCGGACTGGTGCGCAAGCCGGCATTGGCACGGCCTCTTCACCCTCCGCCCGGCGCCTGACAGGCTAAGCCCCGCACCCCTCGACATCGACGCCCGATCCCTCGGCACGATCAAGGGCCGCGCCCTCGTACAGGACTTGAACGGCCGCCCCTCCCTTCTGCTCGAGACCTCGCTCGCGCGGCGCATCCTGGCCCATGGGCTGACGGGAGAGTTCTTCCTGACGGGCTGGATCCTGCTCAGCGGAGCCGCGATCGGCCTCTTTGCGTTCTGGCTGGTTGACCGCTGGGTCCTGCAAAATCTTTCCAATTCGGTCGAAACCCTGAAGCAGGGCGTCACCGCCGTGACCGCCAGGGCCAACTTGAAACTCCGGATCAAAACCATGTTGTGGGAGGGCGAGCTGAAAGATCTGGCGACCTGCCTGAACGACATGCTGACCGCCCTGGATCATGCCCAGGAAGCGGCGGAGTCGCAGCGCCGGGAGCTGATCCAGGCGCAAAAGATGACGGCGCTGGGCACCCTGGTGGCCGGGGTGGCGCATGAGGTGAACAACCCCAATACCGTCATCGGCCTCAACCTGACAGCCCTTCAACGGCGCCTGGACAAGGCGTTCGCGCCCGAGGCGACCGCCGGAGACCGGCAGGCCCTGAAAGAAGAACTGACCGCGCTGATTGAGGAAACGCGCGAAGCCACGAGGCGCATCGCCGCCATTGCCGCCTCCCTGAAGGCTTTCGCGCGGCCGTCGGGCGAAAAAATGAACGAGCGGATCGACCTCAACGCCCTCGTCGGTAAGGCGTGCGATCTCCTGAAACACAACGTGGCCAAATCGAAATGCCATCTGATCCTGTCCCTGGCCACCCCCCCGCCCATGACCCTGGGCAACGAGCAACAACTGACCCAGGTCCTGATCAATCTCATTGAAAATTCCTGCCAGGCGTCCGTGAAGCCCGATTCACCGATCGAAATCTCCACTCATAACGAATCGGATGGGACAACACGGCTGCGGGTGCGGGACGAGGGACTTGGCATTGCGCCTGAGCATCTCGACCGGATTTTCGAGCCCTTCTTCACCACCCGCCGCGACCGGGGGGGGACCGGCCTCGGCCTCTCCATCTCCCTGGAAATCATCCAAGCCCATGACGGCCGGATTTTGGTCGATTCCACGCCCGGGGCAGGATCCGCCTTCACACTCGTACTGCCGGCCCACAGGGAAAAGGAAAACGCATGAACCCGCTGAAGGGCACCCCTCCCCCGATGACCATTCTCATGGTCGACGATGATGCCGCCATCCTCCGAAGCCTGGAGCGCACGCTGCACGATTCGGGCTACCCGCAGGTGCTCCCTTGCAGCGACCCCCGGGAAGCCCTGGAGCTGGCCCTGACTCGGCAGCCCGACGTGGTGCTGCTTGACCTGGTCATGCCTCATCTATCCGGAGAAGCGCTGCTGGCCCAATTCAGCAGCCGGATGCCGGACCTGCCCGTGATCATTATCACCGCGCTCGACGAGGTCGCCTCGGCCGTGCGGTGCATCCAGGCGGGGGCCTACGATTATCTCACCAAGCCCCTGGACCAGGACCGCCTGCTTGCCACGCTGAAGCGGGCGCTCGAGCTCCGGCGGCTGCAGTTGGAAAACCAGGCCCTTCGCGAGCGCACGGTTTACCCGGGGCTCAAAAACCCGGAGCCGTTCAAGGCAATCGTGACGCGCTCGCCAGCCATGTTCTCGCTCTTCTCCTATGTGGAGGCCATCGCCAAGTCGTCCGAACCCGTCCTGATCGTGGGTGAAACGGGAACCGGCAAGGAGTTGATCGCCGCGGCCCTTCACACAACGAGCGGGCGGGCCGGAAAACAGGTGACCGTCAACGTGGCGGGGCTGGATGAGGCGGCTTTCGCCGACACGCTGTTCGGCCACACGAAAGGCGCCTTCACCGGGGCCCTTCAATCGCGCGTCGGGCTGGTGGAAGAAGCGGCCGGAGGCACGCTTTTCCTGGACGAAATAGGCGATCTCAAGCCCGACATGCAGGTCAAGCTCCTGCGGCTCATCCAGGAGCGGGAATATTTCCCGCTGGGCAGCGACCGCCCCCGAATCGCGGACTGCCGCGTCATCGCGGCCACGAACTGCCATTTGCGGCGCCGGGTGCGGGAAGGGCTTTTCCGGGAGGACCTTTTCTTCCGCCTTTACGCCCACTGGATTCACGTGCCCTCCCTGCGGGAGCGGCCCGACGACATTCCGCTGCTGGTGGACCTGTTTCTGGACGAAGCGTCACGGATGCTCGGCAAACCCAGGCCCACGCCTCCGCTGGAGCTCTTCACCTATCTTTCGGGCTATCCGTTTCCGGGCAACGTCCGCGAATTGCGCGCCATGGTGCATGATGCCGTGGCCCGGCACCAGAAAGGGGTGCTCTCCCTGCGCACGTTCATCGAGCACATGGACCAGGCCGAAACAACAATACCGCCCGACGCTCCCGCTCCAACCGGAAAAAGCCTGTCCTTCGAGGCGGAACTGCCGACGCTGAAAAACGCCACGTCCTTGTTATTGCGGGAGGCGCTGAAACGGGCGGATGGCAATCAATCGGCGGCCGCCCGCCTGCTGGGCATTTCCCGCCGCACGATGAACCGGTATTTCTCCACCGGCCAGATCGACCCCTGAGACACAGTTTCCCCATGCCCCCTTTGCGCCACACTCTATCCTTCTGCTCCACAACAGGTTGCGGCTATTCGGGCGGCCCCTTGCGACTTTTGTTCTCACCCCTTCAACAGGCCCTCCCTTGTTGTTGTTCGTGATTTCAGGGCTTTCCCCCCTTTAGATCCAGGGCTCTGGTCCCAAGTCAGGGTCTTCCGCGCCCCGCGACTCCAACTGGCACGGGTCGTGCTAAACAAATCACTGCCATGAAAAGAGTCAGCAACATGAGCGGGCTGGTGGAGAGGCGCCGCGCCAAACACCGGCGGGGAGTGACGCTGGTCGAGGTGATGATCGCCGTGCTTTTTTCGACGGCCATTTGCGCCGGGCTATTCGAAGTCGGCTGGAAGGCGAGACGCTACGCCGAATACTCCCGATTGGCGACCGAAGCGCGCTCCCGGGCCAAGGAGCAATTGGAAGAAATCGTCTCCTACAATCTGTCGGACCTGAAGCAGACCTCCTTTCAATGGAAAAGCGAAACGAACATCAGTTCCCTGGGCTACAGCATCGTTCGAACGCCCCGGGTCATCTTTCATGCCGGAAACATGGCCACGGTGGGATGCTCCAGCAGCGTTTACGCCGAGGTTCATGTGGATGTGATGTTTCAATCGCCCCTTTGGAAAAAGCTGATGACGAACACGTTCTCCATGATCGTCGAGTGACCGGATACGCAGGGAGGTTGCCATGACGGGCTCCATTCAAACGAACCGGAAAAGCAGGCGGGGCTTCACGCTGACCGAGGTTCTGATTGCCAGCTCGATCGGGTTCATGGTCTCCGCCTCGATTGTAAGTACCTTTATCTGGACCGGCAAGCAGAGCAGCCTCTGCTCCAAAATCGCCTGGTCTCAGACAGAAGCCATGCGGACAAGCGGCAAGATCGAATCCTACCTCCGGAACGCCCAATGTATCACCGCCATCGACCAGACCAACGGCAACTGGGTGGAGGTCCGGTTTGTGAACGGCACCACGAACCGGTTTACCTACTATAACGCCCCGAACACCGCCCGGGACGGCAAGATGTACCTGACGCGAACCAACACCCAGGAAACACTGGTGGCCTACGGTCTGACGAAGATCATGTCCACCAACGGCTACCCGCAGGCCATGTTCACGAAGATCAACGAGCGCGCCATCCGCGTGGCCTTTCGCGTGTCCGAGCCGACGCCGAACGGAAACCGGGCTTCGGACGACGAGCTCTATTTTGCCTGCGCTCGATTCGCCGTCTGTCTTCGAAACGCCACCTATTGATCCGGCCGAAACCCCTCGGAGGACGCATGAATGCCGCTGTAAAACAACATCGGAAACGGAAGAACGGATCGGTCCTTCTCATTGCCGTGGTGCTGCTGGGCATCGCCAGTTTCATCGTGGGATCCATTCTCACGGCCACGATGACCTATGCCTCGAACAGCGAACGCGTTTACGCCCATGACAAGGCCGCCTTCCTGGCCGATGCCGGCTTAAGGGCCGCCATCGTCAAGCTGAACACCGAGTCGGATGGCAACATTTCCTACATCGCTTCCCGAGGCTACTTTTCGCAGACGCAGACGTTCACCCAGACGAATTGGGGCTTCCAGACGCAGCTGACCTCCGTGAACGGGACCAACCGCATCGTTTCCATCGGGAGATACGGGGACAACCTGGTCGAAGTGCGTTCCGGCATCACGCTCGGATACGGGCCCAGCGCCTCCGTCCACGCCCTCTACGCGCACGCCGTCTTTGCCGGAAACTCGGGCGGGCTTTCCACCTATACCCTGAAAATCGGAGGCACCGCCGCAGGCGCCGATTTTGTCAAGGGCGACACCTACTCGGGCGCCAAGATCGAGCTGACCGGTTCGGCCGTGCTCCGGTATCCCGAAATCCTGGTGGATACCAACTCCAACGGCATCTGTGAGCTCGGCGAAACCTGGACCAACTCCTACGCCGTCCAAACCTTCACGAATCCGCTCTCCCAGAGCGCATTCAACACGTATAAAACGTCCATGACCACGAACATGGCCAAGGTCTACAACAACGGGGTTTACGATTACGGGGAAGCCTACGTCGACACGATCGGGAACGGCGTCTACGATGAAGGGGAGCCCTATGTCGATGCCAACGGGAACAATATCCGCGACGGCGCGGACTCGTATATCGACAAGAACTCAAACGGCGTCTACAATGCCGGCATCGATACGGTGGTGGACAACGGAAATGGAGTCTATAACGCTGGCGAGGAATGGACAGAGGACTCGGCTCACACCCAGCGCATCAATGGCAAGTACGATCCAGCGGGAGGGTACTACTTGTACAGCAGCGGATCATGGACCTGGAAAACAACCTATAAGTCCGGCAAGAAGACTATTTCCTGCGCCACCTGGCCGGCCGAAACATTCGAGGACGTGGGCGACGGCGTCTACTCGGCCGGAGAAGCCTACACGGACCAGAACGGCGTCTATGACGTCGGCGAGCAGTTCGTGGACGACCGCAACTCCATGTACGATTACGGCACCCAGGCCACGGGGAGCATCACGGGCATGCCCTCTCCCGGGCCCGGCCAGAGAATCGCCCTCGGGGGAGACGGCGCCATCCGGCCGCCCGACCTGACGAACATGTATTACAACCTGAACCGCAACGGCACGGCGCCTTCGGGAGCCCTGTCGCGCTGGGGCAACGACGTCCTCGTCTCCTCCAACGATTACGGAACGGCCAAGGCCATCGTGGACCTCACCAAGCCCGAGCATATCTTTGTGCGAAATCCGCCCACCAGCGGCTCCACCACCAGCGGTGGCAAGACGATCCAGGGCCGCTCTTACACGTTCGTCACCAACTCGACCGGGAGACGGCTGGACGACTACTTCCTGGAAGATCCCACCGACTCGACCTACAACAGCTATGACACGTCCAAGGAAATCGACGGCACGGTCAACACGGCGCCCATGTACCTGAATGTCACCGCCGACGGCAACAACAAGCTCTACTACGTGGATGGAAACGTCTACCTCCACAACCCCGCCGCCTACAGCATGCGCTTCAAACAGCCGGGAACGCGGATCACGATCGTCGCCAGCGGCAACATCACCCTCTCGGACGAGTTCTACTACAACGCCGCGTATGCCTCCGGACTGGTCCGCACCAACATGAACAGCACGATCGTCAACAATCCCTCGGACATCCTGTGCCTCATCGCGCTGAAAAATCCGTCTTTCCCCACAAACACCGGCAACATCTACATCGGCGATGCGCAGTTCGGCACCGGGGGGAGCATCCACGCCCTGCTGTATGCGGAAAACGACTTCGTGGACAACAACCTGAACACCGTCGACCAGTCGTTCATCAGCATCTATGGCAACATGACCGCGGGCAACCAGATCCGGCTGAACCGGACAGTCGCCACCGGCCAATACCGGACGCGCCTGGACGTGACCCTCGACGAACGCGTCCGGGAAGGCACGGTCATCGTACCCGGCCTTCCCCACCCGGTGGGCTCTGATCGGCCGCTCCCGCCCCGGGAAACGGCCTGGCAACGGATCCCCGGAACCTGGAGCTCCTTCTCCTACCTCAAATGAAAACACACACCCCTTCCACCCACGTCCGCCTTCTCCTCGCCCTTCTGACGCTCGGAGGCGCCCTCGTCGCCCGGGGGCAGCTGGGATCTTCCTCCGACGAACTGCTTAAACGCTACGGGCCCCCGACTCTGATCGGAACCAATGAAACGGGGGTCCAGACGGTTCAGTACCGCAAGGACAACTTTGACATCACGGCCTTTGGCCGCGCCGGCATGGCGCTTCGGGTGATCTATCGGAAAAAGGATATGAATGACCAGGACAGCCAGCGGCTGCTTGAATTGAACCGGGGCGGGGCCGCCTGGGCGCCCGGGGCGGGGCCCGGCAATTCCGATTCTTCCTCCACCGCCTGGATCCGCTCGGACGACCTGGCCATGGCGGTCCGGAAGGGAGATGAGTTCACCGTGACCGCGGCTGAGTGGAACCGCTCGCCGCCAGAGGAGCAAAAAACGGATCCCCTTCTCGCCGCCGTTTCCAATGCCCCCGTCATTTCCGCTCCCACGCCCCCGCCTCTGCCCGCCACTCCGCGCCCGCCCAAGCCCGGAAAACCCGCCAGGCGCCCCCATCCCGGCGCCAGCAGGGCCGCCGCCTGCGAAATCCTCGGCCCTCCGCGGGGCGGGATTCTTTCCGGATCCAGGGAAATCCTGCAATACCCCTGGGGCCAAGTTTACCTTGAACAGGGAAAAGTGGTCACGATCGACTGAGTCGTTCCCAACTCCCGGTTCGAGGATAAAGCCGCCCCGCCCTGCTGCGCCATCCAGATGCCCATCCGCAACGGCTAACGGTTCTCCAGCAGTGACATCAGATTTTCCCGCGTGATCAGGTCGGCCTCCTGCGGCCGTTCCAGGAACGGCAGCACGTCGGCGCGGACAGCGTCCCAGGCCAACTGGTCCATCCGGTCAATCAAGGGGCGCCTCCAGTTGTCGGGAGAAAGCGCCGGTCCGGTCCAGCCCGTCTGGGCGAGCGCCGCATTCAACAGAATCAAGTTAGGCAACGGCCACGTTCGATCCGCCAGATACCAGACTAAATCGTACAGGTCGCGTCCTTTTGTATATTTTCGAGTCAACACGGCATGCATCTTTCCCGCCAACAAGGACGCTTTGTCGTAATGCGCCACGTTCAGCGTCACATGCCGGCGCACCAGTGACGTTTGGATGCCTGCCCCGGCGGGCGGATTCTGATCCAATTCGATTTTGATCGAAAACACCTGGCTGCGCTGGGCGGAAGTCCCGATCTCATAAGGCAACCCGGCAAATTTGACGAAAGCCGAAGCGACTGCTTTTTCGCTTTTAGCGGCAATCGTCACGGCGTAAGCCTCCTTACGGAAAACCGATTCAATCCGCGTCATCGCCTTCGAAAAGCCCGATTCCCTGCCGGATTCAATCAAGGAAAAATTAAGATCCTCGGAAAAGCGAGGAAGGGAATAAAGGAATCGCAAGGAGGTTCCGCCCACAAATGCCCATTTTCGAAACACCCCTTCGTCCTGGAGCGCCTGCAAGATCCGCGCCTGAAGATACTCGCGCGCCAAACAGGTTTTCATCAGATTCCCGCGCACCGGCTCCACCAAACTCTTCAGCACCTCCTTCATGGCAGCCTGCCTTCCCGTAAAAGAGCCACGACCCGCGCCGCCGCGCGGACCACTTTCCCGGAGCCGGTCGCGGCCGCCCATTTTTGAACAGCCTCCGGGCACAAGCCCTCCCTATTCTGAAGCCTCAACTCCTCGACATACCCCTCCGCATCCGAAGCCGGCGTCAAATAGAAAAGATCCACGAGCGCCTTCTCGGGCGTCGCCATAATGACCGGTTGCCGCTCGACGACCTCCATTCGCTGGAAGCCGTCGAAAAGCGCCATCTTGACGTGCCGGAACAGATAGTCTCCCACTCCCAGTCGAACCCGTTCCGGCCGCCCCGTTGTTACACTTGTCACCGCCGGCACATATTCCGGAATCAACCCATGCCAGGCTAATGCGGATTGAAGGCTGACGTAAGAAGCCCGATTCAAGGAGTTCGCGATTAAAAAGGGATGCGGCTCCATTTTGCGATAACGACCCGCAAAAGCGTATAACCCCCTCCGAAATTGAACCAATCGACCCGCTTTTACCCACCGGACCAGCTGAAGGGTGATCTGCTCCGATTTCACTCCAGGAACTTTAAGAAGTCCTGTGGTGAAAACCGGTTCGTTGCCCACTAAATCCAATAACGCATCAAAATCCATAACAACAACTTATCAGTAATGATAAGTTGTTGCAATGCATTATTCGCCAAGCAAGCACATTTCTTTATACGGCTAATCTTGACTCATCGCCCGCACCACGCATTCGCGTCCATCCGCGTTCATTCGCGGTTCTCCTTTATCAACCGCGAATAGACGCCAATCCACGCGAATTAACCTTATTTCAGGGATACCGTTGGCAGGGAGCCCGACACGTTTTTAGCGGACAAAAATGAGCGTTCCGCTGGAACGCAGGATCTGGTAGTCCGTCAGCACGACGCCTTGCGTGCCCTTCTCGATCTTGAAGGTTCCGAGTTTGGTGGTCAGGTTTTCGGCATAAATCGTGGCCCGGCTGCCGTTCGCGAAATCGCCGCTAACCGCGGAAGGCCCCTGGTTGGTCATGATCAGGAACCGGTCCGACTGCGCCGGCATGAACCCGCCCTTCAACACAGGCACCAGCGAGCCGCCCAGATTAAGCGCGCCGTTGGTCACCGCCAGCAGATCCCAGCCCGCGCCCGGGGTGGTGTTGGCGGCCAATTCGAACCGCGCGGTCGCGCCGTTGGTCAGCGTGAACAGGCCGTTATTCGTCACAGATCCAAGTCCCACGCCGCCGGGGCTCAGCACGCCATAGACGGTCGAAGTAGCCTGAACCAGTCCGCTGCCGGCCAAGGTTGTGCTGTTGGTGATCACCAGGCTGTTGACAAAGGTGTTCGTTCCGCCCGGCACAAGGTTCAAGGTATTGTTGAGGGATCCATCCCCTGCCACAAACGCCGCTCCGTTATCCACCAGCGTGTTCTTCACATTCAAGGTGCCGCCGTTCAGGTTCACCTTGAAATTATTATTCGTCACAGAGAGGAGAGTGGTCGCCGTGAGAATGCCGCCATTGGTCACAATCACGCTGTTCGGAAGCGCGTTGCTGCAGGCGATCGTTCCCGCCACCAGCGTGCCGCCATCCACGGTCACATTGTTGTTGGAAGCGCCCGATCCGATGGCCACAATCAAGGTCAGCAGGTTCGTCATCAGTCCGCCCGCTTCCACGGAAAGCTGGTTTAACGTGCCGGTGCCCGAGCAGACGGTCATGGACTTGGCCGACTGATTCCAGACGGAGCCGGATCCCGTGATGACAAGCCGATTTGAATACGAATTAGTCGCCCCGGCGGCGATAAAGGCATCGACGACGGCAGACGTCATCTTCGCGCCATTCGTCACCGTTATCACATTTGCATAGGCCCCCTCTTGCGCCCAATTCAAGCAATACGTGCTAACCACGGCCTGATCGGCAAATGTCATCGTATTCCCATGTTCGTCTCCAACACCACCCACCAGGAGTCCGCCGGTATACCCGGCAATGGCCGTGGTGCCGAGTCCGATGATCGAAACCGTGTTATCACTTCCTCGTGCAAAAATGCTCTGCGCCGAAGTGATGCCGCCGTTCGCCACGGTCACGGTATTGAACCGTGACGTGTTGCCATTCCCGGCCCAAATCTTGAAGTTATTCGACCCCCTCGCGCGTGCCCCCTTTTCGAACAAAATTGAATTGCTAACCCCTCCCCCGAATCCCGCGTAAAGCGCAT
>CAXNFL010000018.1:0-16216 GCA_964201555.1 Kiritimatiellia bacterium | reverse complement strand
AGCGGCTCATGCCTGGTTCCGCGGGGCACGGTCCAAAGGGTGGGCGACCTGCCCGATCACGGAAAACGGATTTATCCGGATCGCCAGTCACCCCAAATATCCCAATAGTCCCGGCGGACCGGCTGTGACCACCCGCCTGCTGGTCTCTTTTTGTTCTGACCGGCATCATCATTTCTGGCCGGATGGCGTCAGTTTGTTGGACGGGGCCCTTTTCCGGCGCCAGGAGTTGATGGCCCATGCGCAAGTCACGGATATTTATCTGCTGGGGCTGGCGGTGCTGAACAAGGGGAAACTCGCCACCTTTGATCAAGGAATTTCCGTTGATGTTATCAACGGCGGCGAACAGGCAATGGAACGGATTCCAACCTGAGTGGGCGGCGGGAATTGACCTGAAAAGAAAGATTGAGCGATGCGAACCCGCAAACTGGGCAAGAATGGCTTTGACGTGTCGGTGCTGGCCATGGGGGCCTGGCAGCTGGCGGACGACAAATACTGGGGACAGGGGGGGGGCGACCCGGAGCGGACCGTGAAAACCGCGCTCGATGCCGGCATCACCCTGTTCGACACGGCTGAAATGTACGCCGACGGCGAATCGGAAAAGGCGCTCGGCAAGGCGCTGGGAAAGGATCGGGACCGGGCGCTGATCGCGTCCAAGGTCTTTTCGTCCCACTGTGCGCCCGCGGAGGTGCGCCTGTCCTGCGAGAGCAGCCTGCGCCGCCTGCGCACCGACCGGATCGACCTGTTCCAGGTGCACTGGCCCTCGCGGGAGGCGAAGTTTGCCGACACGGCCGCCGAGATGATCAAGTTGCGGAAAGAGGGCAAGATCCGCGCCATTGGCGTTTCCAATTTCGGGGAGAAGGACCTGGAGGAATGGATGGAATGCGGGGAAACCGCCTCCAACCAGATCGGCTACAATCTGCTGTTCCGCGCGCCCGAATATGAGATTTTTCCGGCCTGCGCCCGGCATGGGCTGGGCGTCCTGGTGTACATGCCCCTGCTCCAGGGGATACTGACGGGGCGCTGGGACAACGCGGAGGACATTCCGCAATCGCGCCGCCGCACCCGTCATTTCGCCTCCACGCGCGAAGGCGTCCGGCACGGGGAGCCCGGCTGTGAAGACCTTCTGTTTGAAACCCTGCGCCGCTTGAAGAGCGAGGCGGAGAAGGCGGGCCATCCGCTGGCGGACATCGCCCTGGCCTGGCTGCTGGCCAAGCCCGGGGTGACGTCCGTGATCGTGGGCGCCCGCGAGCCCGACCAGGTTTTGCGCAATGCCCGCGCCGCCTCGCTCAGCCTCGATCCGGAGATGGTGCTGGAGTTGGACGGGATTTCGCAGGCGCTCAAGGACAAGCTGGGGGGCAACGCCGACCTGTGGCTTCCGGCCGAGAAGAGCCGGATCCACTGACCGGAGCGCCTTAGGGCTTGGCGTCGGCCGGATAGCCCACGGTCTGGGCCAGGAGGACCTTCTTTGTTTCCGGCAGCTTCATGGCTTGGGCCAGGGCCTTGTGGTTGAGCAGGCCGCGGACCACCGTGACCAGCCCCTCGGATGCGCAAAACAGGTACACGTTCTGGCTCACGAAGCCGGCGTCGCAATAGGACCACTTCTCGAGATCGAGGAGCTGGGCGCCCTTCATGCGGGTGGTGTCGGCCACGAACACGAGGTTGAGCGGCGCCGTGGCGGCAAAGCCCTGCAATCCGGTTAGCTTTCGCAGGTCTCCTTCAACGGCGACTTTCAGCCCGTTCGCCTTGGGGTCGTAAAGGAAGGTTCCTTCCTCCAGCACGGCATAAACCTCGATCTCCTGCCAGTTCATGGTGGAGGGGGCCGTGCGCATGCCGCTGTCGCGGTTGATGCCGTTGGCGGCCCAGAGCAGGTTGGCGAGCGTCTGCGAATCCAGCTTCCTGGGGCTGAAGTCCCGGGTGGAGCATCGCGCGGCGAGCGCCTGCATGAGCGGCTTGCCGCCCTCCTTGCGGGGCGCCAGAAGGGCGATATCCTTGAGAGGCTCGGCTCCGGCGGCAGCCGCGATGGCCGACACGATAATCCCCATCAGTACTTTGTTCATGCGCGTGATTCCTTTTTTAGCGTTTCATGCCGACGATTTCTTCATGACGCGCCGCGGGTCCTTTTTTTCATCTTATCGGCCATGGCCAGCATGGCGTCACGGGCGAAGTCCAGCTGGGTGGCGGTCAATTCTGCGGCATCCCGGGCGCTGAGGGTGGCGGCATATTGTTTCGTCAGCGCCGGCCTGGCGGCGTTGATCTCCTTGCGGATCTTTTGCGTATCCGACAGGATGCGGCGGCGGAAGGCGGGCGCCACGCGCTCCCAGGTGGCGTAGAAGTATTCCATTTCCAGAAGCGCGAACTGCGCGCGGAACCGGAGCTGTTGCGCCTGGCAGACCGTCTTGAACAGGTCGAAGCGCGTTGGGTTGCGCGTGACCGCCGGGCGCAGGACCGCCAGCCGGTCGAGAATGACCGGGAGGTAATTGTCCAGCGCGTGGTCGGCCCGGGAGGCCGTCCGTTCATGGAGGAAGTAGAGGTCGCCGATCTCGCCGTCGGGCAGGCCGAAGAACTGGAAGGCGAAGCGGGTGTCGAAATCGCGCAGGTCGCCACTCGCCAGGCGCGACCAGCCGGCGGCGCCGAGGGTGGCGATGCCGTACCCGTCGAGCTCCGGGTGCGCGTTGATGCCCGCCAGGCTGTGGCCGCGCGACCAGCTGGAGCCGATGACCATGACGCCCTGGTTCTTTTTGCAGGCTTCGGCGGCCTGCATCGTGTTGAGCTGGCCCGTGATGAAGCGGGGGGCGATGCAGCCGTGGAAGGAGACCCGGATGCCGCTGACCACGCCCAGGGTGAGGCCGAAGCGGTGGAAGGCGGCGGAGATGACGTCGCTGGGAATCCAGCGGGGCGACTCGTTTTTGTCGAGCAGGGGCTTCAGGAGCTTCAGGTCGGCCGCGGCGAGATCCTCGATGTAGTTGGCCCGCCCGGAAAAGCCCAGGCGCGGGAGCGTATCGATGCGGCCCTCGGGCCGCTTGAACCAGTCGCGGCTCATCAGGCCGCCCTTGAAGAAGCGCAGGTTATAGTGCAGGGGGCCGGTCTCCTGGTAGCCCCATTCGCAGTAGATGGCCTCGCGCGGGAGGCGGCTGATGATGGCGGGGTTCATCTCCTTGGCGAGGATATCGCCCCAGAGGATGGGGGTGACCCCGCGCTCGAGGCAGTAGCCGACCACCTTGTCGACCCAGTCGAGGTAGCGGTTGACGCGCGGCTTCCCCGCGAGTTTTTTCAGGCAGCGCGGGCAGGTGCCGACGCGGGAGGTTTCGTCCAGCCCCACGTGCAGGAAGGGGACGCCGGGATGCATGTCGATCAGCTCGTCGATGAAATCGCGGATGAGCGGCCAGGTGTCGGGGTGGCAGGAGCAGGCCTCGGAGGGGTCCTCGGGCGATTCGCGAAGATAGGCGTAGGCCGGCTTCGTGAGCAGGTACTGGAGGTGGCCGAGGGTTTGGACGAGGGGAATGACCGTGATGCCGTAGCGGGCGGCTTCGGTGACGATGTGGCGGACCTGGGCGGGGGAGAGGGCTTCCGGGGTGGCGATGTCGGGGTGGCGGTCGAGGCGGACGTGATCCTCGTATTCGGCGATAATGGCGTTGATGCGGAACTCGGCCAGGTCGGGCAGCAGGGCGAGGATATTTTCGAAGCGTCTCCGGTTACCTTTGAGGTCGAGGTGGTAGGCCCGCCAGTCCAGATCGGGCCAGTCGCGGATCGCGAGGGCGGGCAACCGGGCGGGGTATTGCCGAAGGAGCTGCTTGAGGGCCTGCCAGGCGTAGAGGAGGCCGGGGTAGGTGCGGGCGCGGGCGCAGATGCCCCTGGGGGAGATGGCGAGCGTGAAGCCCTGCCGGGATTCGGGCAGGCGGGGCGAGGGGGCGGCCGCGCCGATGCGGAAGGAGAAGCCGTCCTCCTCCAGGAACGTCAGCACGGGCTCAGGCTGGCTGGCCGGCCATTCCGGCAGCAGCAGCTCGGCCAGGTCGGCGGCTTCGCGGCTCAGCTCAAGCTCCGGCTTGGCGGGGAGCTTGAAGAAGCCGGACAGACGCTTCAGGGATTGCGGCCGGGGGAGTAGAAGGGGCTCAGCGTGGCGAAGAGTGTTCATGCCGCATTATTGCGGCTTGGGCCCGCCGAAGCAATACCGGACGTATTCCGGGCTCGGGGGCTTGGTGAGGAAGGCCACGATGATGGCGGTGAGGAACGAGAGGGGCAGCGCGATGAGGAGCGGGTCCACCACCGCCCACGTGGGGCTGCAGGAGGAGGTCAGGAGCGTGTCTCGGCCGATCAGCGCCTTGCAGAGGCCGAGGCCCGCGGCCGTTTTCCCGTTGACGAAGAGGGACCAGCAGGCGCTGGAGAGGAAGCCGACCAGGATCGAGGCGATGGCGGCGGAGCGGGTCATGCGGCGCCAGAACAGGCCGGCCAGGAAGGCGGGCAGGAACGAGGTGGCGCAGAGGCCGAAGAAAATGGCGGTGGCCAGGGCGATGATGTTGCCGCGCACGGCTTTGCCCAGGGCGATGGCGGCGATGATGCCGACGACGATGCCCAGGCGGGTGATGAGCACGGAGCGGGACGAATGGCGGCCGGAGATGGTTTCAAAAACGTCGCGGCCGATGGCCGTGCCCATGGTGTGGAACTGGCTGGAGAGCGTGCTCATGGCGGCCGACAGGAGGGTCATGAGGAAGAGCACCCCGAACCACTTGGGAAGCGCGCTGCTCACGTAGCTGGGGATGATGGTGTCGGTGTTTCCCTGCATCGTGGTGCCGGCGGTCACGCTGCGGGCGATGGCGATCAGGCCGGGCTTGATGTGATCGGGCCCTCCGTTGACGCCGTGTTCGAGGACGGTGGCGGGTGTTTTGAGGATGTAGTGGAGGGGGGACTCATCGGTCTCGCCGGGAAGGTGATAGGCCACGAAGGATTTCGACCGCTTCGTCACATCCTCGGAGGCATCTGCCGCCACGACGGAGAGCTTGGCTTTGTTGTCGGCCCCGGGGTCGAGCAGCACCTGTTCGTTGACGATCCGGCAGGCGATGACTTCGTGCTTGGCGAAATAGACATTGGAGAGGGCGCCGACCACGAAGGCGACGCCGGTCATGAAGAGGATGAAGATGCCGCCGGCGGCGACGCCGCGGTTGAGGGACTGCTTGGACTTGACGGTCATGAAGCGCACGATGAGCTGGGGCTGGGCGAGCACGCCGATGCCGACGCCCATGACGATGGTGGAGACCATGATCCACCAGAGGTTGTAGCGCGAGGCGTCGGGGCCTGTGGCGCCCGGCGCGGCCCAGCCGAAGGCGGGCATGGCCGTCCAGCCTTTATGGCCCATGGCGGCGAGGGGGGCGGGCACCTTGGAGCCGAGGTCGGTGAGCGCCTGGTGCGCGGCGGTGACGCCGCCGAGGGTGCTGTAGGTGACGAACAGGAGGATGACCATGCCGGCCAGCATGATGGCGCCCTGGAGGGCGTCGGTCAGCATGACGCCCTTGAGTCCGCCGGCGATGACGTAGGCGGCGACAAGGAAGGCGAAGACGTAGAGGGCGGCATCATAGGAGATGTGAAAAATGGGGCCGATGAACTCGGCGCCGCCGATAATGACGGCCATGGCGTACAGGGGCATGAAGCAGAAGATGATGACGGCGCAGGCGATCTGGAGGAAGCGGCTGTTGTAGCGCTTGCCCATCAGTTCCGGGAAGGTGTGGGCGTCGAGGTGATGGCCCATCCGCCGGGTGGGGTTGCCCAGGAAGACGAAGGCGATGAAGATGCCCACGAAGATGTTCAGCACCGTCAGCCAGAGGAGTCCCATGCCGAAGTTGGCGGCCACGCCGCCGAAGCCGACGATGGCGGAGGTGCTGATGAACGTGGCGCCGTAGGAGAGGGCCATGACCACGGGATTGGCATTGCGGCCGGCGACCAGGTAGTCGGTGGCGGTCTTGGTCTGGCGGTAGCCCTGATAGCCGAGGTAGCCCGTGGCGAGCAGGTAGACGAGGAGAACGATAAGGGTGAACAGATCCATGGGAGTGTCCTTTAATTTAGCGGGGTGCGATGACTTCTTCGACTTCGGCTTTTTCCTCGGAGGCCCACTTGACGTCTTCGGGCTTCACCGGCTCATCGCCTTTATTCCAGTTGGCCACCCCGTAAAAAATGCAGAGTAGCGCGCTCGCAATGGACAGTAGATACGCCAGCAACACCCACGGATCGCCCATTCCCAATTGCATAGCTCCTCCTGTGTCTGTTTCTATATAGAGTGACAAATTTGGTAATATATCAAAATTGAACGGGGCGCAAGGTGATATATATTAAAATATCGAATTATTCTGGCGGCTGATGGGGGCCCTTCATGGGCTCCGCGCCGGGTTTTAATGCCAGGAACATGGCTCGTTCAACGACCACGGTTCCATCGCCCGAGACATTTTCAACGTTTTTGTAATACTGGAAGCCGCATTTCTGGTAGAGGGCGAAGGCGGCATGGTTGTCCATGAGGGTGGTCAGCTCAACCCCGTCCCGTCCCGTTTCGCGGGCGGCATCGATCAGATGGTTCATCAGTTGCTTGCCCAAGCCCTGGTGCTGATACTCCTCCCGCATGCCGATGCCCAGCAGGGGCACCGGTTTCAGGAAGTTCCAGAGGAAGAAATAGGCCGCCAGGATCGGGCCGTCAAAAGCGGCCAGGGTGTAGTCTTCCCCTGTTTCCGAGCGCCGCATCATCCGCTCAAGCGTCGCCTCGTCATAGGCGTGGGGCGTGAACTTGCGCCGGGACTCGTCCCCGAGCGCCGCGTGAAAGACCTTGAGGGCGGCGGCATCGGCCCGGGTCAGCCGGCGGGCCGGCAGGACAAGCCCGTTTTTCAGCGGAAGAGGCCTCGTCTCGTTGAATGTCAGCATGGATCGGTCCTTAAGTCATGATGACGCAATACTGCGTGTTTGAAATTAGGGAATCAAGTTGTTTGAGCGCTTGTGGAGTGAAGCGGCTTATGGCATGATCCGCTTCATGAGCCGAGAGAGCACCAGAATGTGGATTGCCGGGTTCGCCAGCCTCCTGATCCTGTTGGCCCTGGGCGGAAGGGCAGAGGCGGGTTCCGACACATCTCTCACGCTGGCCCGTTCCCTGGCGGCCTCCGACGATCATGCCCAGGCCGCCCTGGAGTTCCGCCGGCTCGCTCTTAATACGGCTGACCGGTCGGAACAGGGCACGTATTATTGGATGGCCGGGTATGAGTACGGCAAGGCTGGCCGGTTTGACCAGGCCGAGAAGATGATGGATCAGGCCGAGGATGCCGCCCCCGCCATGGAGACCGAGATCTATCTCCTGCGCGGCGAGAACAACCGGCGGCGCGGCCGGCCCCGCGAAGCCGCCTTTTACCTGGAAAGCCTCGTTTCCTCTAATAAGCCCGCTACGGTGCGGTCGGCCGCCGCCCGCCAGCTGACCGCGGTCCGGCTGCAAACCCGCGATTTCGCCGGCGCCCGCCAGGCGCTATCCACGGCGCCCGTCCCCTCGGAAAAAGGAATGGCGGCCATCGAGGCATATGAAAAGGGGCGCGACAAGAGCCCCACTGTGGGGGGGCTGCTGGGACTCATTCCGGGCCTGGGCTACGCCTATTCGGGGGAGTACGCCAACGCCTCGCGCTCGCTGATCCTGAATGCCCTGTGCATCTGGGGCATCGCGTCGTTTGCCGAGGATGAAGTCTGGGGCGGCGTGGCCGTGGTGGGGTTTGCTGAAATCACCTTTTATACCGGCAGCGTCTATGGCGGCGCCGATGCCGCCTTCCGGTACAATCGCGACCGGCTGGAGTCCTCCACCCGCCTGATTGAAGAGCGCGCCGGTTTCCGGCCCGATTTGTCGGCCCTGCCGCTGTTGAACCTGCGTTTCGAATTTTAACGGGAGACCTCCATGCGGCAAGGGGATGAACTGATGGCGGAGGTGCGGGCGTGTTCCTTGAAAGAGGGACAGTGCGCGTTCTGGTGGCTGGGCCAGCACAGCTTTATCGTCAAGCTAGGCGCCACGGTGGTGCTGGTCGATCCCTTCCTCTCCCCGATGGAGGGGCGGCTTGTGCCGCCCCTGCTGAAGCCCGAGCAGGCGCGCGGGGTTCACCTCGTGCTCGGGACGCACGATCATCTCGATCACATCGACCGCCCGGCCTGGCCGGGGCTGGCCGCCGCCAGCCCCGAAGCGGTCTTTGTGGTGCCGTCTCCGGTGGAGGCCGCGCTGCGGGAACAATGGGGCTGGGACCGCCGCCGGCTGCGGGGCATGGCGGACGGCGAAGGCGCGGAGATGGCCGGGGTGCGGATCGATGCGATTCCGGCCGCGCATGAGCGGCTGGTGCGGGATCCGGTCTCAGGCGCCTCGCTGTCCCTTGGGTTCATTATTCGCGGCAATGGGGTCGGCTTCTATCACGCCGGCGACACGTGCCTGTACGAAGGCATGCAGGCGCAGCTGCGCGCCTTCCGGCCGCAGGTCATGTTCCTGCCGATCAACGGGCGGGATGCGAAGCGGCTTCGGGCGGGCTGCATCGGCAACATGACCTACCAGGAGGCGGCCGACCTGGCGGGCGCCCTGGAGCCGGCGCTGACCGTGCCCACCCATTTCGACATGTTCGCCGGCAACGCCGAGGATCCGCTCCTGTTTACGGATTACATGGCGGTCAAGTACCCGGCTTTGAAGACCCTTGTTCCCCGATACGGCGAGAGGGTGCTCGTTCCCTGAAGGAGTCATGAGCGCGTCGTCATGGAAAAAATGGTTGCTGGGGGAGCTCAGCGTTCGGCGGCTTCTGCTGTCGCTGGTGGAAATCTACCTGCTGGTTATGGCGGGCGGGTTCCTGATCGCGGACCGGCTGATGTTCTGTCCGCAGTCGCCGGGCTATCGGCCGGATGAGCCGGGCGTCATCCGCGTTCCGGTTGAGGGCGGCGAGCGGATCGCGATGCTGGAGCTCACCAACCGGCCGGGCGCGCCGGCGGTTCTTTTCCTCCACGGGAATGCCGAGGACATCGGGGATCTGAGGCCATTTTTCGAGGAGTATGCGTCCCGCGGATTCCGTGTGTTCGCGTTCGATTATCGCGGCTATGGGCGCAGCGACGGCCGGGCCGGCACCCGGCAGGCGCGGCAGGACGCCGAGGCGGCCTACCGGTACCTGGTTGACCAGCGGGGCGTGGATCCGGCGAAGCTGATCGTTCACGGCCGCTCCCTGGGGGCGGCCTTTGCCATCGAGCTGGCGGCGGCTCATCCGGTTGGCGGACTGGTGGTGCAGAGCGGATTTGTCTCGGCCTTTCGCACCGTCACCCGGCTGCCGCTCTTCCCCCTTGATAAATTGCGGAGCAGCCGGACGATCCGCCGCGTGCGCTGCCCGGTCCTGCTGATTCACGGCCTGAAGGATGTCATCATCCCGTTCTGGCACGGGCAGGCGCTGTACGGCGCGGCCTCGTCGCCGAAGTTCTTTTACGGGCTGAAGGAGGCCGGGCATGACGACGTGGCGGAGGCGGGCGGCGGGGAGTACTGGAGCCGGCTGCTCCGGTTTGCCGCTTTTACGGGCCAACCGTCACCTTGATGGGATCGGGCAACAACAGATCGGAACACGATATGGACGAGTTGGACTATTCCGTTGCGACACAGATCATTCATAGCGGATATGACCGCAAGACCTGCTGGGTCCAGACCCGCGGCGGGGTGATTCCCCCGCATACGGCGGTGGTGACCACGCAGAAGCTGCGGATCACGGGCAGCGACATCTTTTACGGGATCAACGACCTGCGCAGCGACGATTTCGGCGTCACCTGGACGGCTCCCACGTCGCAGCCGGGGCTGATGCGCCGCGCGAATCCCGACGGCACCGAGGATTGCCCGTGCGACGGCACCCCCACCTGGCATGCCAAGAGTGGAAAGCTGCTGCTGACGGGGCACCTGGCTCGGTACAAGGATGACGAGCTCATCCATGGGATGCGGCCGCGGTCGACCTATTACAGCGTGTATGACGAATCGACCCGCCTGTGGTCCGAGTGGAAGAGCGTGACGCTTCCGGCGGGGGATCCGGCTTGCTTCAACTCGGGCGCGGGCTGCGTGCAGCGGTTTGACCTGCCTGACGGGGACATCCTGCTGCCGATCTATTTCCGGGCGAAGGACGATACGACCGGCTGCTTCCGGGCTTCCGTCATGCGCTGCGGCTTCGATGGAAAGGATGTGACGTTCAAGGAGCGCGGGCCGGATCTGGTCTGTCCCGAGCCGCGCGGCTTCTGCGAGCCTTCGCTGACCTGCCTGAACGGACGCTTCTACCTGACCTTGCGCAACGACGTCCGGGGGTATGTGGCTTCCGGGCGGGATGGCCTCCATTTCGACGGGCTTAAGCCGTGGACCTTTGACGACGGCTCTGAAATCGGGAATTACAACACGCAGCAGCATTGGGTGACGCACAGCGAGGGGCTTTTCCTGGTTTACACGCGCCGGGGAGCCAACAACGATCATGTGTTCCGGCACCGGGCCCCGCTGTTCATGGCGCGGGTGGATACCGAGCGCCTGTGCCTGATCCGCGCGACGGAGCGCCCGGTGGTGCCCGAGCGGGGCGCCCGGCTGGGCAACTTCGGCATCTGCACCGCGTCGGCGGCTGAGACCTGGGTGGTGGTGAGCGAGTGGATGCAAACGATAGGGCCGAATCACTTCGATTCCACCGTCTGCGAGCGCTATGGCAGCAACAATGCGCTGTTTGTCTCGCGGATCAAGTGGAGCACACCCAACAAGCTGGCGCCTGGCGCCGGCGCGTAGCCCAGGCGCGTTCTTATTCCGGCCGCCCCAGTTGGCGCCGGAACTCCCCGGGCGGCATGCCGAAGAAGCGGCGGAAGAGGCGGGAGAGGGCGTAGGGGTTTCCGAACCCGGCCTTCTGGGCGATTTCCTTTAAAGGGTAGCTGGCCGTCATAGTGAGATCGCGCGCGTAGTCCAGCCGCATCCGGCGGACATCCTTCATGGGCGGCAGGCCGGTGAGCCGGCGGTAGGTCCGCGCGAAATGAAACGGGCTCAAGCCCGCCTCCCTCGCCAGCCGCTCGAGCGTCAGGTGCTCCTCCATGTGATTCTTCACGAAGGCGCGGACGAGGCGCACCATTTCCGTTTCCACGCCGCTGGAGTCGATGAAGAACCGGGTGATGAAGGCCTCGAACAGGGCGTTTCGCTCCGCCACGGCCTGGGGCGTGCGGTCGCCCTGGTCGGCGTGGAGCCAGCGGATGATCTGCCGCAGCCGGCCGCTGTGGTCGTGGCGCCGCACGAGCCCGGGGCCGGGGGCGGACGGGCATTTCAGCGAGCAGTAATAGCTTTCAACGGGATTTTCGGGAACGGATTTTTCGGCATGGGGCATGCCGGCGGGGTAGATGACCACATCCCCCGCCTCCAGCGTGAAGTGGCCGTCCGCGCACTGCAGCCGCATGCTCCCGCGCATCATGACGATCAGCTCGTGGTAGGGATGGCTGTGCGCGGGGGTGCCCCAGGCGGGGTTCACGCCCAGGTGGCCGATCGTCATCAATTGAACTTTTTTAGGCATAAGCAAGAATGGTCAAAAAATGGCAAGCCGGGCCATTTACCCCGGCGCGGCCATTTTGTAGAGTTTTAAAGAGTGTTGACGGCATTTCTTCCAATCTTACGAGGTAGGCAGACTGGCGTCAACAGGGCAATAACAGTCAATACACAGCGGAGGTCCGTCCATGGCCAAGATCGCAATGATCGGAGCGGGGAGCCTGGTGTTCTGCAAAACCCTGATGGCGGATTTTCTCGCCACCCCGGCTTTGCGCGGCAGCGAGTTCAGGCTGATGGCCAAAACGCGGAAGCGGCTGGACAAGATGCACGCCTTTGTGGGCCGCATGATCCGGGACAACGGGCTGGAGGCGTCGGTCACCGCCACGACGAACCTGCGGGAGGCCCTGCGCGGGGCGGACTACGTGGTGGTCATGATCCAGGTCGGCGGGGTGGATGTCTTCGAGCTGGATTACAAGATTCCGATGAAGTACGGCGTCGACAACTGCATCGCCGACACGATGGGCCCGGGCGGCATTTTCAGGGCGCTCCGGCACATTCCCGCCCTGCTGGAGATTGCCGGCCTCATGCGCGAGGAGTGCCCGCGCGCCGTTCTCTTCAATTACGCCAACCCCATGGCCATGTGCTGCTGGGCGCTGGGCAAGGTGCCGGGGCTGAGCTTCGTGGGCCTGTGCCACGGCGTGCAGACGACCATGGACCTGATCGCCAGCTATACGGGCGTGAAGAAGGACGAGATCGACTTCACCGCCGCCGGCATCAATCACATGGCGTGGTTCCTGAGCCTGGAGCACAAGGGGCGCGACCTGTACCCGGCCCTGAAGCGCGAGTTCGAGAAGCCGGGCTCCTACGTCAACGAGAAGGTGCGCGGCGAGGTGATGCGCCATTTCGGCTATTTCATGACCGAGAGCACGGGCCATCTTTCCGAATACCTGCCGTATTTCAGGAAGAACAAGAAGGCGCTTGAGACCTATTGCGACGAGCCGGCGTTCGGGGGCGAGAGCGGCGCCTATTACCGGTACTGCAAGATGATCGCCGACAAGTTCGCCCGGCTGGACCCCCTGTCGATCGAATCGACGAAGCTGGGGCCCCGCAGCGCCGAGTATTGCGCCCACATCATGGAGGGGCTGGAGACCGGCGTCCCGTTCCGGTTCAACGGCAACATCCGCAACGACGGCTTCATCACCAACCTGCCCCGCGGCTGCTGCGTGGAGGTGCCGGTGTTTGCGGATCGCACGGGCCTGCATCCGACCGTGATCGGCGATCTGCCGCCGGCCTGTGCGGCGCTGAACATGACCAACGTGCTGGTGCAGGGGCTGACCGTGGAGGCCAGCTTCACGGGAGATCCGGAGCTGATCATGCAGGCCGCGGCGCTGGATCCGCTGACGGCGGCGGTCTGCACGTTGAAGGAGATCCGGGAGATGACGAGCGAGATGCTGGAGAAGCAGCGGGCCTACCTGCCGCAGTTCAAGAAGCGCCGCATCCGTCCGGTGCCGGAGATCCGGATTTCGAAGAAAGTGGTTCGCAAGGAGGTGCCGCTGGATCCGGCCCTGGCCATTGCCAACCGGTTTGGGAAACTCGCCAAGGCGTAAGGGCAGAGGATTAAGATTTAGATTAAGATTAGGATTAGGATTAAGAAACAAGAAGTGGGGTAATCGTTATGGACAAGAAAGCGGTTCGGATCGGGTTTGTCGGCGTCGGCGGCATGGGCCAATGCGCCCATCTGAAGAATTATGTGACCGTGCCGGATTGCCAGGTGGTGGCCCTTGCGGAGCTGCGGGCCGATCTGGGCGCCAAGGTGGCCGCGAAGTACGCCATCCCCAAGGCCTATACGAGTTATGAGGAGATGATCAAGGCGGAGAGCCTGGATGCGATCGTGGCGTCCCAGCCTTTCACCCGGCATGGCACGCTGGTGCCCGAGCTGCTGAAGGCGGGCATCCCGATCTTCACCGAAAAACCCCTGGCTGGCAGCCTGGCCATGGGGCAGAAGATTGTGGAGGCCCTTAAAACGAGCGGCACCTGGATGATGCTTGGCTATCACAAGCGCAGCGATCCGGCGACCCAGTATGTGAAGGCCGAAGTGGACGCGCTCAAGGCGTCGGGGGAGCTGGGCAAGCTGAAATATGTGCGGCTCCTGATGCCGGCGGGCGATTGGATTGCCTCCGGATTCAACGATCTGATCCGCGTGAGCGGGCCGATGCCGGCGCTGGCGTGGGATCCGGCCGATCCCGAGATGGACAAGAAGACCTACGAGCAGTACACCAGCTTCGTGAACTACTACATCCATCAGGTCAACCTGATGCGCCATTTGCTGGGCGAGACGTACGAGGTGAGCTTCGCCGATCCCTCGGGCGTGCTGCTGGCGGGGCGGAGCGAAAGCGGCGTGGCGTGCGCGCTGGAGATGACGCCCTACCAGACCACCCTGGATTGGCAGGAGTCGGCCTTCGTGTGCTTCGAGCGCGGCTGGCTGAAGCTGGAGTTGCCGTCACCCCTGGCCAGCAACCGGCCCGGCAAGGCGACCGTGTTCAAGGATGACGGCAAGCACATGCCCGTGACCCTGGAGCCGCAGTTCCCCTGGGTGCATGCGATGCGGCAGCAGGCGATGAACTTTGTGGCCGCCGTCCGGGGCGAGAAGCCTCCGATGTGCACGGCGGAGGAAGCCCTGGAGGATCTGAAGGTTGCGCGGCAGTACATCAAGCTCTGGAAGGGAGTCTAGTCATGCCATTGAAATGGAAACGGGTGTGGATCGCGGACGAGACGTTTGAGTCGGCCGGTGTTTTTGACGTGAACGGGGATGGGATCCCCGACATTGTCTCGGGCGCGTACTGGTACCAGGGGCCGGATTTCCGCAAAAAGACCGAAATCGGGCGGGTCAAGTCGGCGGGCGAGTATTATGACGACTTTTCCACGATCCCGCTGGACATCAACGGCGACGGACGCCTTGATTTTGTGACGGGCGGCTGGTGGGGCGGCAACCTGCGCTGGAGGGAGAACCCCGGCGAGAAGGGCGGGGAGTGGCCCGAGCACAGTATTGGCGAGACGGGCAACATCGAGTCCACCCGGGCCTGGGATATCGATGGCTGCGGGATCCCGGAGCTGGTGCCCAATACGCCCAACTCCAAGGAGATGACGTTCTACAAGCTCCGGACGGACGAAAAGGGGCGGGGAACGGGCGAGTTTGATCGGATTTCGGCCTTTACGTTCCCTGCGGGTCTGACTCAAGGGCACGGGCTGGGCTGCGGGGATGTGGCTGGAAACGGGCGCATGGACATTGTGCTGCGGAAAGGCTGGCTGGAGTGTCCCAAGGATCCGCTCAAGGGGGAATGGAAGTGGCATCCGGAGTTTGAGCTGGATCGGGCCAGCGTGCCCGTCCTGGTGCAGGATATCAATGGCGACGGGTTGAGCGAGCTGATTGTGGGCCAGGCTCACGGGTACGGGCTGGATTGGTGGCAGCAGAAGGTGGCGGGAGGGGTGCGGACGTGGACGAAGCACCCGATCGATCCGTTTAATGCGCAATTTCACGACATGATGTGGGCGGATATTGATGGCGACGGGAAGATGGAGCTGGTCACCGGCAAGCGGCATCGCGCCCACAACGGCAATGAGGATGGCGAATGGGACGATGTGGGGATCTATTACTTCAAGTGGACCGGGGAGTCCTTTGCCAAGCAGGTTATCGATTACGGTCCCATTGGAATCGGGAAGGGCTGTGGAATCCACTTTGCGCTGGCGGATTTGCGCGGAACGGGACGACTGGACCTGGTCGCGCCCGGCAAGGACGGGCTGTATCTTTACCTGAACGAAGGAGTGTAAAAAGAAGAGGGCTTCCCGGTTTCCCGGGACGCCCTCTGGAATCATCGGTCAAGCCCGATTACTTAAGGGTATGGACATCCTTGATGTCGGCATCCGTATTGGGGCAAGCGATCGCATCGCCAACCTTGGTGGGAAGGGCGATGTCGGTATTGCCTTCGGGGCACTTGGGAAGAGCGTTGCCCTTGATGTAGGCCAGGACATTGGTGCCGCCCGGATCTTCGGTGGCAACTGTCGCACCTTCGGCGATGTTATTCGCCATGGCCCACTGCTCCACCGCATCACGAACCATGCGCTGGCCGTTCTGACAGGTGCTCTTGCGGGATTCCGAGCGAATCTTCGAGAACGACGGGATCGCGATCGCAGCCAACAGACCGATAATCGCCACCACAATCATGATCTCGACCAGTGTGAAACCTCGCTTCTTCATAGCTTCCTCCTCTTTCTCGACGTTTTGTTGGTCTTGGGCTTTTGCCCGTTTTGTACTCACGGATTATTAATAAGCAGTAGGTGTGCCAACTGCTATAAATGGGCTGAATGAGTCAACGTGCCAACAAAAGATGACGATAACAAGGATCAATTACAAGAATAGGCATAATCTTAGTTTTTGAATAATAAACGAAATTCTAATCGCAATTCATTGCCTTAAAACACTTTGCGCATTATTGCTCATATGAGATTGTTTTCAATTGTGAAAAAACGACGTAATTCAGTTAAAATTACACATTGTCGTATGTGAGAAAATGAAAAACCTTAATGCAAAAATGAAAAACTATTGGGGCTCGGGAAGCTTCCTGTAAAGAGTGGCCAAGCTGATCTTCAATTCCTTGGCGGCTTTTTCCTTATCGCCCGAAGTTTGGGACAAGACATATTGGAGGTATTCTTTTTCCT
>CAXNFL010000017.1:0-16428 GCA_964201555.1 Kiritimatiellia bacterium | reverse complement strand
GCCGGTCGGTGATCAGGCTCAGGCCGAGGAAGCAGACGCCGCCGCCCCAACCCAGCAGCGCGTACTCCGTTCCCTCGTAAAGCTCCTTCGACTGCCGCGCCATGGCGTCGAGCACCTCGTCGGAAAGGGTGTCGACCGGCTGGAACCGGGCCGGATCGATCGGGTCGCCGCGGTCGAACGAAACGTCGTCGAAATAATGGCCGTCCCGGGGCATGTGCAGCGAGGACGGGGTGCCGTCGGCGTTCAGCAGGTTCCAGCCGCCGTCCGCCTCCTCGGCGATGGCCGTGCCGGGGGGGAAAAGAACCCGGTTCCCGGAAAACAGCGTGCGGGGCACCCATTGCGCTTCCGGGGAAAGCTGGGCCGCCGCCATGGAAAGGTCGAGCGGCACCACGTCCACGTTGAACCGCTTGAGGACCGCCTCCTCCACCCATCCGGTCATGAACCGCGCATCGCAGACCCGGGGAACGCCGGGAATGCCGAGCTGCCGGCACACGTTGAGATAGGCCTCCACGGCAATGCCGGAAGCCTTCATCCCGCCCAGATCGACCGGCACGCGGTCGGGCTCTTCGAAGCGCACTGTTTTCAAAACACGTTCGCGTGAGTTCATGTTGGTTTTATACCAGCCCCCGCGGCGAAGCGCAACACGGCGTTACAACACGGCGTTACTTGACAGCCCGCTCTCGCTTCCCCATACTTCTCGGACAACCAAGGAGTCCACGATGGCCGAGTTCACCTATTCCCCCTCCAAATGGGTCCCCTTCCGCGACGAAAAAGTCCTCGCCCGCGTCCGCCGCATCAAGCGCAAGGACATCACCACCCACAAGAATCCGGACCTGAACATCCAGGTCGTTCCCGATGACCTGATGGAGTTCCTCTGGATCCAGGACATGTTCTACCGGATCAAAACCGCCATGGACGCCGGCAAAAGCTGCGTCCTGATCATGCCCAACCCGGCCCAGACCTACATCAAGCTGGCCCTGCTCCTGAACCGGTTCAAGGTCAACTGTTCCAAGCTGCACATTTTCATCATGGACGAATACGCCGACCAGGACGGCAACATCGCGCCGGAAACCTGGAAGCTCGGCTTCATGTACTCCTTCAAGAAGTTCTTCTTCCAGACCCTGGATCCCAAGCTGCGCCCGCCCGAGAAGCAGATCTGCGGCCCCACCACCCGGAACGTCAAGGACTACGGCCGCATGATCACCGACAAGGGCGAAGCCGACGCCTGCTACAGCGGCCCGGGCTGGACCGGCCACCTGGCCTTCATCGAGCCCGACGCGCCCGAGTTCGCCGCCTCCAGCGTCAAGGAGTGGATGACCTACGGCCCGCGCGTCGTCACCCTCAGCCCGTTCACCATCGCCCAGAACTCGCTGCACGGTTTCTTCGGCATGAGCGGCGATATCGCCGCCGTCCCCCCGCGCGCCTTCACGATCGGCCCGGCCCAGGTCAAGGCCGCCAAATACCGCATGGAGTTCAGCGGCATCAGCACGGCCGGCACCAACGTCTCCTGGCAGCGGTTCATCACCCGCCTGGTCTGGCACGGCCCCGTGACGCCGCTGGTGCCGACCTCGCTGCACCAGCTGCTCAAGACCGATGTGTTCATCTCCGAAACCAACGCGGCCGACATCGAGCCGCTTTGGAACAAGGGGTATTAACATGCGGTATACCCAGCTTGGCGACCGCGGCCCGCGCGTCTCGCGCCTCGGATTCGGCTGCATGCGCTTCCCCATGGGGACGGACGGCAAGGTCAGCCGCGCCCTCTCCATCCCCATGCTCCACCGGGCGCTCGAGCTGGGCGTCACCTATTTCGACACGGCCGTCGGCTACTGCCAGGGCGACAGCCAGCGCACCGTCGGCGAAGCCTTCGAAGGGGGCCTGCGCGAAAAGATCGTCCTCTCCACCAAGAATCCGTCGCATGCCGCTTCGGACGCCGACTGGTGGGCGCGCCTGACCGAATCGCTCGAGCGGCTGCGGACCGGCTACATCGACATCTACAACTTCCACGGCCTGACGTGGGAGACCTATGAAAAGAACATCCGGGAGCCGGGCAAGCTGCGGCTGATGAAAAAAGCCAAGGCCGAGGGGCTGATCCGGCACATCTGCTGCTCCTTCCATGATTCCCCCGAAGCGCTGGTCAAGCTGGCCGAGACCGGCGAGTTCGACAGCATCACGGTTCAATACAACCTGCTCTGGCGCGATCTGGAATCCGCCATCCACCGCTGCCATGAGCTGGGCGTCGGCATCGTGGTCATGGGGCCCGTCGGCGGAGGCCGGCTGGGCGTGGACAGCGACCGCATCCGCGAGCTGCTCAAGGGCGAGGCCCAGTCGACTCCCGAAGCCGCGCTTCGTTTCGTCCTGGCCAACCCCGGGGTCAACGTGGCCCTTTCGGGCATGACCACGATGGCGCAGGTCGAGGAAAACTGCCGGATCGTCTCGGAGAAGGAACCTTTCACCCCCGCGCAGATCAAGGCCATGGAGGCGGAGATCGGCCATGTGCGGGCGAAAATCGGGGTCAACTGCCCGGCGTGCGGCTACTGCATGCCCTGCCCGGCGGGAGTCGATATCCCCGAGCACTTCCGCATTTATAACGAATACAAGCTCTACGGCCTGACCGACTTCTCCAAAAAGGCCTATTCCTCCCTGTCCCGCACGGCGGCCGCCTGCACGGAGTGCGGCGCCTGCCTGAGCCGGTGCCCGCAGAAGCTCACCATCCCCAAATTGCTGCGCCGCATCATGGCGGAGCTCGACGACACCTACAAGGGTTTCGGCGCGTCGCTTTCCTTCACCGGCGCCGCCACGGGCGGCCTGAAGGCGCTCGCCATCATCCGCAACCTCGCCAAGCCCGAAGGCCCGTTCGCCACCACGCTGTCTTTCGAAGACGGCGTGACCCCCGAACCCGCGGTGCTCGAGGCCGGGGCGCTTGCCACCGATGGCTCCACCCGCAAGCCCGTGACCCTGACCATTCCGGACGGTGTGGGCGCGATCCGGGGCACGATGAAAACGGAGGGCGCCGGCGAAGAGCGAATCGCCCCCCTCTTCATCCCCTTCTTCATCATCCCCTCCGGAGTCTGGCGCCGGCACGAGGCCGTCATCGACCCCCGCGCCTTCCGCGATCCCGCCCTGGCGGCGGAAATCGGGTACAGCGTATTCCTCCGGCGGGACGCCGAAGCCCTCCATGCCCGGGTGGCCCTGCGCTCCAAGCTGGAAGGCCTGGCCAAGCCCGACGAGCTGATCGGCGCGCGGCTGGAGCTCTACCTCGACATGCGCCCGCACTCGCGGGGCGCGCGCAATTCCTATGAGGAAGGCGTGGAGCAGATCTTCCTCTGGCTGACCGAGCCGGGCCTCGCCAAGACCAAGTCGGGCCGGCCGCTCGACCTCGGCCTCCAGGTGCGGCGCACGGCGGAAGGCTGCGATGTCTCGCTTTCCATTCCCTTCAAGTCCTTCACGGCTCCGGGCGCGCTGCCGCCCTCGGAGATCGGGCTCGACTGGATGCTGATGGTGGCCAATGCGGAGGGATCCGATGTCGGCCATCCCACCTACGGGCACCGCCAGGGCCTGTATGCCAATCCGAGGCTTTTCACGCGGGCTTTTTTGGCATAAACTGCTCTTTTAGTTCAAAAAGGAGCCCTCCATGAATCGTCGCGATTTCCTGAAAACCGCCGCCGTCGCCGGAGCCGGCCTGGCCGCACCCCGTCTCTTCGCGGAGGCCCTCCAGGCGCCGCCGCCCGCCGCCGGAGCCACGGTCTGGGTCGTCCAGGGCAAAGACATTCCGGCCATGCTCGCGAAAGGGATGGACCTCGCGGGGGGCTGGGGCGCCTTCGTCAAGAAGGACGCGCGAGTCACCTTGAAAGTCAACGCGGCCTGGGCCGTCGAGCCCCAGGGCGGCGGCAATACGCATCCGGACCTGATCAAGGCCTTCTGCCTGGCCGCCTTCGCCGCCGGAGCCAAATCGGTCACGCTTCCCGAACTTCCCTGCGCCCCGGCCGCCCAGTCCTTTTCCATGAGCGGCATTGAAGGCGCCCTCAAGGGCACGGGCGCGCGGCTCTACAAGCCGGAAAAAGCCTCGGAGTTCCGCACGGTCGCGATCCCCAAAGGCGTGGACCTCAAGGAAGCCTCGGTCCCGACGGATGTGCTGGACTGCGACTGCCTCGTCAACATGCCGGTGGCCAAATCGCACAGCGGAGCCAAGCTGACGCTCTCCATGAAAAACTGGATGGGCTCCGACAAAAACCGCGGGAGCTGGCATCGCAAGAACCTGCACCAGTGCATCGTCGATTACAACACCGTGATCAAGCCGGCCCTGGTCATCATCGACGCCACGCGGATCATGCTCACGGGCGGCCCCCGGGGCCCGGGGAAGATGGCCTTCCCCGAAAAGCTCATCCTCGGGCGCGATACGGTCGCCTGCGACGCCGTGGCCGCCGGCCTGTTTGGCATGAAGCCGTTCGACATTCCCCATATCCGCCTGGCCCATGAGGCGGGAATCGGATGCGGCGACCTGGCCCTGATAAAAGTGGTGGACGTGTCCGTATGAGTCTGTTCCGCCCGCCCCGCCGCCTGTTCCATCTTGCCTCGGCGATCCTGGCCGCCCTCCTGGCCATGCAGCTGATCCCGTGGGAGCCGGCGGCGAGCCTCTTTCCGTCACTCAGCCCCCTGCTCGGCCTAAGCGGCGCGCTGGCAAAGCGGGCGTTCTGGCCGGCGGCGTTACTCGGGGTGCCGGTCTTCCTGTCGGGGTTCGTTCATAAACGCTGGTTCTGCTTCCACCTTTGCCCGACGGGCTATTGCGCCGAAGCCGCCGGCAAGCTGAACGCCTCGGCGGCCAACCGGTTCGCCGCCTGGCCGCGACTCGGCGGCTGGCTGGCCCTGGCCATTCTGGGAAGCGCGGCGCTGGGCTCCCCCCTCGCGCTGGGCCTCGATCCGCTCGCCCTCTTCAACGGCTTTTTCAGCGCCTGGCGCCGGCCGCTTGAAGCCGGCCTTCCCCCGCTGGCCACCGGCTTTCTCCTGGTCCTGCTGATCAGCCTGGCCCGGCCGCATCTGTGGTGCCTGCGTCTATGCCCGCTGGGCAGCCTTCAGGATACCCTTCATGAAACGGGCCGCCGGATCCGCGCCTTTCGCACCGCCGGAGAAGAGGCGCCGAAGGCGGAGCGGCGCCTTTTCCTTGGCTTGGCCGCCGGCGGCCTGGCGGGCCTTTTCCTGCCCCGCCTGGCCCCGCGCGGAAACGCCGTTCTTCGGCCGCCCGGCGCGGCGCCCGAATCGCAATTCAAATCCCTTTGCGCCCGGTGCGGAGCCTGCCTCCGGGCCTGTCCTTACCACATTATCACGCCAGACCTCGGCGAAGCCGGGGCGGCCGGCCTCCTGGCCCCGCGGATTCAATACGGGCAGGGCTATTGCTTCGAACAATGCAAGGCCTGCACGGAGGCCTGCCCCACCGGAGCCATCCGCCACCTGACCCTGCCGGCCAAGCGGCAGCTGGCGCTCGGAACGGCCGTCGTGGAGAAGCACCGCTGCCTGGCCTGGCAGGATGGCCTCTACTGCATGGTGTGCCAGGAGTTCTGCCCCTACTCGGCCGTTTCGGCCGTGGAACAAAAGGGCGTCAATTGCCCGGTGGTGAACGCGGATCTCTGCCGCGGTTGCGGGGCCTGCCAGAACGACTGCCCCGCCCGGCCGGGGAGGGCCATCACGGTGCGCCCCACCGGCCAGCACGTGCTACCGGGCTAAGCCTGTTGGCCCGCCGCTTCCCGGGCCTGGCGGGCCAATTCCAGTAGCTGGCTGAAATAATACCGGTGATCTTCCTCGGCCAGCGCCGTCATTTCCGTCAGCCTCAAAATAGCGTCATCCAGGAGCGCCCGGCATTCGCCATCCAATGTCCCCGAGGCCAGCAGCGCGGAGATGCAGGCCGCAGTGACGGCATCCACCTGTTCCCACGTCTGGTCGCCCGCCGCCCGCCCCAGGCACTCCGCGGGAAACTCCTCCAGCTCGAAGGTCCGCCATTCCTGGCGCAGCTCGTCGTTCATGCGTCAAATCCATTCAGTGTTTGAATCAGGGTTGTATAGTCGTAAGAATCCAGCAGATGGCGGACCGCCGCCGTGGCGGGAGACTCGGGAATGCGGGCCAGGATGTCTTCCAGTTCCGACACATCCGCCTCGCGCGCCGCCTTGCGAAGCGCATCCCGAACGGATACCGGCCAATGCACCACGCCCGAGAGGGCCTCGGAGTCCGGCGCCGCCGTCTCGACCGGAGGCGCGTCCTCATGCTCGTATTCCACGGGAATGTGCCGCTTGATCGTCGCAAGCAGATCCTCCAGCTTGAAGGGCTTGCGGATGTATCCGGCCAGCCCGCCGGCCAGAATGCGGTCCTTGTCGCTGTCGAAGGCGCTGGCGGTAAGGGCAATGACCGGGCACGGCCGGCCGGCCGCATGCTGATGAATCAACTGCGTGGCGCGAATGCCGTCCATGCGGGGCATTCGAATGTCCATGAACACCAGGTCGGGCGGCCAGGCCTGGAACTCAATGACCGCCTCTTCCCCATTGGCGGCTTCGCGGATTTCGCACCCCAGCATATCCAGCACGCGCACGAGCAGCCGGCGGTTGATGGCCTCGTCATCCACCACCAGCACGCGCGGCGGGCGGCCGTCCGGCATGCGGGCGCGGGTGACATCCGGGCGGATCGCGACCATCATGGGCTCGTCGCCCGGAACATCGAACGCCATTTCGCAACGGAACAGGCTGCCCTTGCCAAGCTCGGTCCACACGAGGGTCAGGTCGCCGCCCATCAGCTTGGCGTAGCGCCGGCTGATGGTGAGCCCCAGCCCGGTGCCTCCTTTGATGCTGGTCATGCCCTCGCCCTGGACGAATGACTCGAATATTTTATCGCGATCGGCCCCGGAAATGCCGGGGCCCGTATCCTCCACTTCGAACCGCAACAGCTTCCGCTCTCCGTCGTTCTCCACCGTCACGCGAATGAGCACCTGTCCGGCCTGGGTGAACTTGACGGCGTTGCCGATCAGGTTGATGAGGACTTGCCGGATTTTGCTGACATCCGACACAATGCGGCGAGGCACGCCGTTGGTCCCGATCAGCCGCAGCCCGATGCCTTTCGCATTGGTCCGGACGCGGAACATCGCCTCCACATCCCGCAGCAGTGAATGCAGGTCAAACGAGGCCGCGGCCACGGTAATCCGGTCCGCCTCGATTTTGGAGATCTCCAGGATATCGTTGATCAGCCCGAGGAGATGCTCGCCGCTGCGCATGATGATCTCCACCTGCTCCCGGCATTCGGCCGGCAGCTTGGGCTCGCGCGTCAGGATCTGCGCGAATCCGATGATGGCGTTCAGCGGCGTGCGGATTTCATGCGACATGTTGGCGAGGAACATGCTCTTGGCCTGGCTGGCGGAGTAGGCGGCGTCGCGCGCCTGCAGCATCTCCCGCTCATGCTTGTGCACGAGCTCGATCTCCCGGGTCAGCACGCGGTTGCGGATCACGCTGCTTCCCAGGATGATCAGGATCAGCACGATCGCCCCCCCCGCAAAAGGAACCAGGCGCCGCCAGTTGAACCGGTCGCGCGGCACCGTCACCCAGGTGTTGTGGATGCGATCGCGCTCCTCCCCCGGAATGGAGGCCAGCGCCTTGTTCAGGATGCCCACCAGGACGGGCCAGTCCTTGCGGACGGCAAATCCGATGCGGGCCGCATAGGGCGTGGAAAGGACCACGCGCAGGTTTCCGTCAATCGTATTGAGCGCGGGGACCACCGTGGCCATGATTCCGATGAACGCGTCGGCTTCCCCGGACCGCACCCGTTCAAGTCCCTTTTCCACGCTCGTCACCGACTCCGGCTCCAGCCAGGGATAATCGCGGTGAAGCTCCTTGATCGCCCCCGGATAAGGAATGCAGCCCACGAAGCGCCGGCCTTTCAGCGAGGCCAGGTTGTCCACGTACTGGGCATCGGGTCGCATGACCACCACCAGCGGGGAGATCGCATAAGGCCGGGTGAAAATAAAGTCGGTCCCCTGTTCGGGCGCCAGATCCAGGCTGGCGATAACGTCGATCCGTCCGGCCTGGGCCTGGTCCACCAGCTCTTCCGTCGGCTGCTGCTGGATGGAAAAGGGAAAGCCAATGAACCGGGACAGGTGAAACTCGTAATCCGAAACGATTCCCTTTTCGGTCCCCGCCCGATCGACGAAGGAGAAGGGCTCCCGGTCGGTGTTGAAGCCCAGCCGGATCACGGGATGCTGGTCGATCCACTCGTTTTCCCGGGTCGTCAGCGCGTTGTCCTGCGCCTGCGGCGACTCCGCCGCCGCGAGGGGCGCCTCCGAACTGGCCGCGGGCTTTCGGCCGACCCGCGTTCCGGGCAGCCAGCGCTGGAGAATGGCCTCCTTCTCGTCAACGCGGATCGATTCCATGCCCCTTCGAATCACCTCGGCCAACGACGGCTCGCCCGCCCGGACCGCGGCGGCATAGAGCGACGGATCGCGCACCGGATGGTTGACGGGAAGAAACAGCCGCCCTCCGTCGAGCTCCAGCGGCGAAACCAAAAGGAGGCCGGGCACCGCTCGCGGTTGCTCGGCAAATCCGCTCAGGATGGCGCGGGGGGTGGCGCGCAACCGGGAAAACGCGTCGGCCTCGGCCACGGGCACCAGCGTCACGGAGTCGCCGGTTTGCCGGCTCCAGGCCTTCCACAGGTCGGCCACCCAGCCATCGGCCTGTCCCTGGGCGTTGATGAAGGAATAGGGCGGCGATCCGGCGACCGTGAAGACGATCCGCTCCGGAGGCTGGGCCGACTCTCCCGCCGCCGGAGACAATCCGAGCAGAGGCCACCCTGCGGCTAAAAGCGCCACGCGCCGCAACAAACCGTTCATGGCGAAACGGGCGGCGCGGGTTTTGGCGCCCCCGGTTTGAGCAGGGAAAACCAGAACACACAGCCTCCCCCCGGCTTGTTCTCGACACCGATTTCCCCGCCTTGGGCTTCGATCACCATTCGGCTGAACACCAGCCCCAGCCCGCTGGAGCTGTGCTTGACGGCCGATCCGCCGCCCACCTTGCCGAACTTTTCGAAGAGCTGGTCCACCGTCTCCGGCGCCACGCCCTGGCTCCGGTCCGTCACGCTGATGCGGATGCTGTCGGCCCCGTCGTTAACCGCGAGGTCGATGTCGGTCCCGTGGGGAGAGTGCTTCATGGCATTGCTGAGAAAATTGACCAGCACGCGAATGGTCAGGGTCTTGTCGCACAAGGCCAGCAAGTCCAGCGCGGGCAGCGAGTAGGTGAAGCGGTGGTGCTTCATCAAGCCGCCCATGATGCGGACGGCCTCGGCGATGATGCCGCACACCGGGTTGGGGGAAAGCGCCGCCAGCTTGCCGCCGCCCTCCATTTTGTAGACATCCAGAATATCGGAAATCATCTGGTCGAGCACGGCGATGGAATCCTTGGCGTCGGACAGGTGGCGCTTGGCCGCCGGGTCGCCGGCCGAGGCCGCGATCATGCCCACCAGGTCAACGGCCGCGGAAATGTTGAAGAGCGGGGTGCGCATGTCGTGAACCAGCAAATGCGCCAGCTGCGTGCGCATCGCATTCGCGGCTTCCAGCTGCCGGACCTTTTCCTCCATCTCGCCGCGAAGCTCGGCGAGGCGCAGATGCGTCATGATCCGGATCCGGACTTCCTCCATGTGGAAGGGCTTGGTGATATAATCCACGCCTCCGACTTCAAACGCCCGGACCTTGTCGAGCAGGTCGCCCATGGCGCTGAGAAAGACAACGGGCACTTCCTTGAGCGAGGGGATCTCCTTCATCCGGCGGCAGGTCTCGTAGCCGTCCACTTCCGGCATGCTGACGTCCATCAGCACCAGGTCGGGGCGGACGTGCCGGGCGAGCTCCAGGGCCGCAAGGCCGCTGGTGACGGGCCTCACCTTGTACCCCTCGTCCCGCAGGAAATGAACCAGGAGCTGAAGATTCGCGGGCATGTCGTCCACAATCATGATATTGGCCTGACGATGCCCGTCGTACGTGATCTCGCTCATGGAAGAGCCCTCTCTTGAAAAAATCCAACCGGAAAAACGTTAGCACACCCGACCGCGCGCAACAAGCCGGATTTGCCCGCTTCCCGGCCGCCGCCGCGCCTCCCGCTAGGGAATTCCGGCCTTCACCCGCATGAACTCGAACGATTGCCCGATCAGCTGGGTTTTCCGCATGGGCCGGGGAAAAGTGAGCAGCCACATCGGCGCGCAATTGAGGCAGACCGCCGGGTCCCCCCCGGGATCGGTCCGGATCCGCCACACCTTGCCGTTTTTCATCCGCACATCCACATAGGCGGCGCTGAAGGGACCCATCAGGCCGGCCACGCAGGCCGAGGCGGCCACATCGCTGCGCTCGGCGTACGTGCGGCTTACGGATTCGATATCCGCATAGTACGACTTGACGATCCGGTTGTCCTCCACGGCGTACCAGCCTTCGTCATCGGCCCAGACCGGCGTGGCCGCTTCAAACTCACTCGCCGCCGTGAGCGCATTCATCCGCGCCGACCGGTCGATGACCGAAACCGCCGTCGCCTCCGTCATCCGGTTATTCCGCGGAAGCATCACCCGCGCCGTTCCGCAACCCGTCAAACCGGCCGCCAACAGGGCCGTCCCCAGGGCCGCCGCGCGTCCCGCTCTCGTTCTCAAGCCTCTCATGCCGCACCTCCCCCTGACTGATGTCCGCCGCGGGCGCCACGGGTTTCCCTGAAAAAATCAGGAACGCCGCCGCCACGATCAAAACAAAACCCGCCGCGTAATTCCACCGGAACTCCTCTTTCAGATAAAGAATGGAGAATCCGCTGAACACCACCAGCGTCACGATTTCCTGGATCGTCTTGAGCTGCGCCGCCGTCAGGGAGCGGTGCCCGATCCGGTTCGCCGGCACCTGGAAGCAATACTCCAGAAACGCGATGCCCCAGCTGATCAGGATCACGATCCACAACGGGGAATGCTTGAACCGCAGGTGCCCGTACCAGGCAAAGGTCATAAACACGTTGGAAATGATCAGCAGCACAATGGGCGCCCAGATCGTCTTCATGTCGTTTTCACCCGTGGGGCCGCACGAAGGTGCGCTCGAATGATGGCTCCGACCGCTTCCGGATCGGCCGCCTCCAGGCGGTCCAGCACGCGGTCCCAGCGATAGGCAAAGCTGCCCTTCTCGTCGCGCGGGCGATACCGGAAAAGCGCGCGAAAGGCCCGTCGATGCCGCTTATACTCCCCCTGGATCCGGCTGAACCGGAGAACAAAAGCAGCCAGGTAGGCCTCCGCAAAGACGACGGGTTCGTCCACCTGGTCCAGGCGGTCGTTGACCGGCTTGGCGTAAGGCGGCGCCAGCCGCTCAAACGACGAGGTGAAATCGGTGAAGGTTCCGGTGTGGTCCGACACCACGATGCGCGACGGCATGCCGCGCTCGAGGCAGACGACCTCGTCGCCATCGTCGAAAATGGCTTCGCCCGCGCGGCCCGTGCGGCCCACAATCAAATTGGGCGCCGCCGCCTCGCCCAGCAGGGTGGCCAGCCGGGCGGCATAGGCGGAGTCGCGCAGGGCGGAAAGCGACAGCTTGTCGGTCGCGCGCCCCTCGACATAATCCCGCTCGAAACAGGTCAGCCAATACGTGGCCCCCGCATATCGACGGGCCGGCCCCGCATACCGCTCCTGAATGCGGCGGGTCAGCACGCGGGGCGGAAGCGCCATGCCCAGCTGCCGGCAGCCCAGCCGGCGGTCCAGCACGTAGTCGACGTACTCGTCGGACTCCATGACCGCGGCAAACAGCTCCTTGCCGGCGTCCAGATGGTCCGGGACGCCCCACTTCTGCACTCTCAGAATGTGGACGACCGGCTCGGCCCGCTCGGGGCTTTTCACCTGGGCGAGGTAAACGTTGTGCCGGATTTCCCCGCCCGCGAGCCGATGCGACAGCGAGCGGCTGATGCGCCCGATGTTGACGTACTGAATGTCCCCATATTCGCGGATATAGTTGAAGATGAAGGCGCGGGCCCGCAGGTCGCACAGCCGGCGCAGCTCGGGATTCTCGGGGTCGCGATCGAACTCGTCGAACACCGAATCGAAGATCAGCTCGCCTTCCTCGATCCGGCCGCCGGGCAGCCACTGGACCTGCATGAAGAACTCCGGGCTGAGGCCCTTCAGCAGGTCCTCGCTGATCGTCTCGTCCCGCCGCCCGAGCAGCACGCTGAACATCCGGTTCCGCCACTCCACCTCTTCGGGATTATCCTCCCGGAGCGGGGCCGGGACCGCCTGTTCGAACTTCGCCAGCAGCCGCTGATGCACGGCCCGCAGGGCCGCCCCGTCCAGGGAGGCGAAATCGAGCCCGGCCAGATCGGCGGCGCCGAAGCCGTCCGCGCCCAGGAAGAAGTCGATTTCGGGACTGCCCACCCGGTTCTGCCGGCCGCTGTGCGTCTGGATTTCCAGCAGGTACTGCCGCAGCTCGGCCTCGTTCAGCAGGGCCAGCCCGCGGAACGCGGCGAGCGTCACATACCGGGTGCCGGTGAGGCGGTTGTAGTAATAGATCACGCCCCCGCCAATGGCCAGCCGCGACGCCTGGATCATCTCCTTCATGTCGTCCGCGGTGCGGGGAAGCGTGCTCATCCGCCAGTACTCGCCCCGGTCCCGGAGCGTGGTGCGCACCTTGACGTTGGTCACATAAAGAAAACGGACCTGGCGCTTGGAGGCGATCTCCTGGAGCAGTTCATCCCCGCGGAAGGCCAGATCCATCGCGTCGGGATCGGGGCGGATCAGGATCGTGTCGGGCTCGATGATGAGATCGACCGATTCCTCCCATTCCGCCTCCCTCTCGAACGGCTCCAGGGGAGGCTGGCCGTCTGCCTGCCGCCGCCGGTTGATCGCCTCGGTCCAGGCCACGCGCTGCGTGGCGTGGATGCCCGGCAGCGTCACCAGGCCGGGCGTCCGCAGAAACAGGGTGGCAATACGGGAAAGCGGGCTCCCGTCGGGTCCCTTGGCCAGCGGATGTTCTCCCAGGATGATCATACGTGTCCTCGGCTCAGGTCCGCCCGAAACGGCGATTCATTTCGGCGAAAGACAGCCACACCATCGTGGGTCGGCCATGCGGACAGGTGTACGGCATGTCCGAGGAAGCCAGGTCCAGGACCAGCTTCTCGATCTCCTCCAGGCTCAACCGGTCCCGCTGCTTGACGGCGCTCTTGCAGGAGGCCTGGGCCACGCTCTCTTCGCTCCACCGGGTGCGGCCCGCGCCCGAGGCTTCGAGCTCCGAGACCACGTCGGGCAGGAGGCGGGCCGCGGACGCGGCGCCGAACACCGCGGGCAGCGCGTCCACGACCACGGTGTCGCCGCCGAACTCCGAGATGCCGAATCCCAGGCGCTGAAGCAGCTCCAGGTGCGCGCGGCAGGCCTGCGCGGACGCGGGCGACAGCGCCACGGTCTCCGGGACCAGCAGCGCCTGGCTCTCCACCTGCCCCGCGGCCACGGCCTTCATGTACCGCTCGAAGAGAACCCGCTCATGCGCCGCATGCGGATCGAGCAGGACCAGCCCGTCGGCCGTCTCCAGCACGACATACAGGGACCCCGCCTGGCCCAGGATCCGGCACCAGTCCCAGGGGCGCTTTCCGCTTTCCGTCGCGGCGTCCGCCGCCCCGGCGCCCGCCTCGGGCGGAAAAGCGCGCGGGCCGGCCGACGCGGAAGGGTACGCCGGGGAAAGCGGCAGGCGCGGATAGGAAAAGGAACGGGCGGGCGGAAGGTCGGTAATGGAAAAGGTGGCCGTGGAAAGCCCGGCCTCGACGATACCGCCCCCCGCCCCCGCCCCGGAGGCGATCAGGGCCGCGCCGTCAAAGGTCAGCGCCCGGCGCAGCGCCCCGATCACGGCCTCGCGCACCTCGTCATGGTCGCGGAAGCGCACCTCCCGCTTCGTCGGATGCACGTTAACGTCGACCCGCTCGGGCGGCATTTCCAAAAAGAGGAACACCACCGGATGGCGGTCGGAGGCCAGCAAGGTGTGGTAGCCGTCGCGCAGCGCCCTCGCCAGGGTGGGCGCGGTGGCGGGGCGGCCATTGATGAAGAGGTACTGGTCGCCGCGGTCCAGCCGGGCGGCATCGGGCACTCCGGCAAAGCCGGTCACCCGCACGGACCCGAACTCGTGGGAAACCGGCCGGAGGCGGGCCAGGTAGTCGGCGCCGAACAGATCCCGGAGGCGGTCGGCGGTGCCGGCGCCGGCGGCAAGCTGGTAAACGGGGCGGCCGTCGATGCGAAGCGTCATGCCGACGCCGGCGTGGCCCAGCGCCTGCGTCAGGAAGGCGATCCGCAGGTGGCCGGCCTCGGTCTCGGGGGCGCGCAGGAACTTCCGGCGGGCCGGCATGTTGAAAAACAGGTCGCGCACCTCGATCGTGGTTCCGGGCGGAGCGCCCGCCTCGCGAACGTCTCCGATCCGGCCTCCCGCCAGAATCACCTCGGTGCCGGCCTGGGCGCCGGCGGTCCGGGTCACCAGGCGGAAGCGGGAAACGGATCCGATCGCGGCAAGGGCCTCGCCCCGGAATCCAAGCGTGGTCAGCCGGACAATATCCCCGGCTTCCCGGATCTTGCTGGTGGCGTGCCGCTCGATGGATAAAAGCGCGTCATCGCGATCCATCCCGCAGCCGTCGTCGGAGACGGCCATGCGCTTGATCCCGCCGGCCTGGATATCGACATCGATCTGACGGGCCCCGGCATCGAGGGCGTTTTCCATCAGTTCCTTGAGCACGGAGGCGGGCCGGTCCACCACTTCGCCGGCGGCGATCTGGTTGGCCACCACATCGGAAAGAATATGGATTCGGCGCTCCGCCATAAAAGTCCCGGGGGTGGCTAAGCGCCGGCCGCGGAACGCGGCCGGCGCGCTACATGCTCAGCACGGACAGATTCGTCAGCTTGTTCTTGGAGCACAGGTCCAAGAGCTCGATCAGTCGCTGATGAGGGGAATCCGGCGCGCATTTGATCAGGATGGTCTGGGTCTGGCTGTATCCGGCAAGCTTGCCGAGCATGCGGTCGAGGGACTCGATGCCCATGGGCTTGTCGTTGATCGTGAATCCGTCGATGAAGACGCCGATCGTCACCAGGTCGTCGACCTTGTTTTCCTGGGGCGGCTTGCTCGGGTCCGGCGATGGCCGGTACACGTCCAGGTGGGCGATGATATCCTCGAACTTCATGCTGACCAGGAAGAAGATGAGAAGCTGGAAAACGCAGTCAATCATGGGCGTCATGTCCAGCTTGGCGTCTTCAATGGGTTTTCGTCGGCTGCGTTTCACTTTTTGGCTTCCTTCTGGATGGCCGCGAATTGAATGCGCCAGAGCCCGACGCCCGAACAGATATCCATGACGCGCCGGATATCCTTGTGCGGGGCCGTCAGGTGGCCGCGAATCAGGATCGGAATCCCGAACCCGGTTTTATAGACGGCGCCCTGGAGGATCGCCCTCAGAAGCTCCGGCCGCATATACGTGCCGCCCAGGGAGATGCGGCCCGTCTTGTCCACTTCGATGGTAATGGTGCGGGGGTCGCGCTCCTCGATGGCGGGGCCGTGGGGCGCCTTGGCCAGTTTGATCGACTCGTTGATCTGGTCCTGGTCCATCTTGATCGTCACCAGGAAAAAGATCATGAGCTGGAACACCATGTCAATCATGGGCGTCATGTCCAGGGCCGCATCATCTCGATTGAGCTTTGCCATGCGAAGGCCTCCTTCCGGAAACGAGGCGACGTGAGACTACTCGGACACCACTTCCACGTTGCGCAGGTCCTTGATCAGCTCCATGGTGTGGGCCTGCATGCGGAGGATGATCTTGTTGGCCTTGTTGCGCAGGATGTGATAGACGGACATGACGGGAATCGTGATGCAAAGACCGGCGGCGGTCGTGTACAGGGCCTGTCCGATGTTGAGGGCCAGGGTGCCGGTCTGCGCGGCGCCGGAGCCCATGATGGCCAGGTTGAAGAAGGCGTAAATCATGCCTTGCACGGTTCCGAGAAGGCCCAGCATGGGCGAAAGCGCGGCCACGAGCGTCAGGTACTGGATGCGCTGCATCATCTGCTCGCTCTCGAAGTCGGCCGAGATGGCAATGGCCTCCTGAATCACGTCGAAGCCTTCCTCCACGTGGGAGAAGCCGGCGTTCAGAATGTTGGACATGGGGCACGGATCGTTCTTGCAGGTTTCCAGCGCGGCCGCCACATCGCCCTGGGCCATGGCCTCGCGAACCTTGGCCAGCAACGCCGTGGGCATGACCCGCTCGGTGCGGATCAGGATCACGCCGTCGACAATGAAGTAGATGCCCGCGAAGAGGGCAAGCAGCAACGCCACCCACAGCGCCACGCCCATGCCGCCGCTGCTCATGACAATGTCAATGAATCCGGGCGAGGTGGATGTCTTGGCCGCGGCTTCGCCGGCCGCCACATCCTTGTCGAGCTGCAACCCGCCCG
>CAXNFL010000016.1:0-16632 GCA_964201555.1 Kiritimatiellia bacterium | reverse complement strand
GGCCGTCATTCCCTCTTACTGGCAATTGCCCATCCGCTAGCTCCTGTGATAGGCTCCCCCCCATGAATGAACCGGGGAATGACAACGCGGCTCCCTTTTCCGCCCTGACCGTGGCGGAGCGGACAGACCGGGGGCGGATTCGCGAGAACAACGAAGACGTGGCGCTGAGCGTCCCGGAGTCGGGGTTGTTCGTGGTCGCCGATGGCATGGGGGGCCCCCGTGAGGGCGAGGTGGCGGCCCGCGTTGTGACCGAGCACCTGAAGGATGCCTGCTCCGACCCCTTGCTGGGTTTTCCCGGCCGCATTCGCCGTTGCAAGGAGGCCGTCAACGCGTCCAGCCTGTGGATCCGCCAGTATGCCGCCCGGCAGGGCAATCCCGGCATGGGCACCACCGTGGTGGTGCTGCTGTTCGATCCCTGGGATCCGGCGGCCGCCGCCTGCCTGCATGCCGGCGACAGCCGCCTTTACCGCTTCCGGAACGGCACGCTGGAGCAGCTGACCCGCGATCATTCCGTGGCGGCGCTGGCCGGCGCGGACCACGAGGGGCAGGTGCCGTCCCTGTTCCGGAGCGTGATCACCCGCGCCGTGGGGGTGCGGCGGAATGTGGAATTGGAAACCACATCACTCGATGTCGCGCGCGGCGATCTTTACCTGTTGTGCACGGATGGCCTGAACAGCATGGTCTCGACGGATGAGATAACCCGCGTGCTGGGCCGGGCTTCGGACCTGGAGGCCAAGGCGGTGGCCCTCGTGGAGGCGGCCCTGGCCGCCGGGGGCGACGATAATGTGACCGTGATGCTGGTGCGGATCGGCGGCGCCCCCGATCTGGTTGCGGAGGGTTGCGCGGACGCCCAAGCCGAGCGGGTGCTTCCCACGCCCGCCCGTGAAACACGGGCCAAGGCCCTGACCGGCAGCCCGCTGGTCAGCCTGTTGGCCATCGCCTTGCTGGGCATCGTCGGGGTCTGGTTCGCCTTTGTTCCCTGGCAGAATCACACCGCGCCGGCATCCTCGGCCGCGCTCGCCGCGCCGGTCCGGCCGGCCGCGCCGCCGCCTCCTGTTTCCCCGGTTGGGATTCCGGAAACGGCCCTCGCGCCGCCGGCCGTGCCGCCCCCCGCGCCGGAAGCCGTCCAGCAGGGGCCGGTTTCAGGCGAGGCCGCCTGGCCGCGCGAGCGGGACGAGGTGGCGACCGATCCCGAGCGCTTGAAGGCCCGGCATCAGGCGGTGCTGAAGGCCTTTTATCAGCTAGGCGAGTGGGCGGGAAAGCCGCTCTCGCCGCCTTCCCTGATGATGGCCGGCCATGCCGAGGATCGGCCGGACGCCTGGGTCCGGTATCTGACGGCGGCGGAGATTCAGTGGGTCGGCTTTTGCACCACCGAATGCAGCCGCATGCGGGTGGAGGCCGCCAGCTTGAATCCCGACGGGCTCAACATCCTTTTCCGGTGGTCGTCCGGAACGAATGAAGCGGATCCGGCGTTTCGCGCGCTGCTTGCCGATTGGGAGGGCTGGACGCGGGAGCTGGACCGGATGGAGCAGTTTCTGCGGGAGGAAGCCGATCCGCAAAAGCCCTTCCTGTATGCCGTGAGACCCGACCTGTTCGCTTCCGGCCGGTCGGCTGCCGATCTGGGAGACCGGACCTGGGACCGGGTTCTGCCGCTCGTCAACACCTTGTGGAAAAAGAGGGACGCCATGCTGGCGCGCACGGGCGAGTCCGGCGCGGCCTGGGTGGATGACACCATCCGGCAGGCCAACACGATCTGGACGGGTTACACCGAGTCTGATTTCCGCGTGCGGGCCTGGCGGCAGAGGATGGATCCCGCCCGGATAAAGAGCTTTTTTGACCGGTTGACGGCGGAGCAACGCGAACGGGGGCAGGAGAACCCTTAGCAGGGAATGAGGGATATGGCGGAAACTGAGCGGACGCGGATCGGCGATTTTCAAATACTCGAAAAAATAGGCGAAGGCTCGCTGGGCACCGTGTTCAAGGCGGTGTGCCTGGCCGACGGCCCCGCGCCTCTTTTCAAGGGCATGACCGTGGCGTTGAAGCGGCTTCATCCGTCCGCCGATCTCCCGCGTGAAACCAAGGCCCTGGCCGCCCTGACGCATCCCCACATTGTCCGCTTTCTCTCCTTTTTTGTGTTCCGGCAGGGCGACTGGGACGAGGCCTCATTCCTGGTGACCGAGCTGCTGGAAGGCTGCGACCTGGGCGGCACCCTCGCCGCGCATCCGGAGGGGCTGCCGTGGGAAGAGGCGCGCCGGATATTGGATCAGACCCTGGACGCCCTGGCTTTTGCCGAAGCGCGCGGCGTGGTGCATCGGGACCTGAAGCCCTCGAATCTGTTTCTCTGCACGGACGGCACGGTCAAGGTGATCGATTTCGGGCTGGCCCGGAAAACCGGCGGCACGGTGTCGCTGGCGGCCGAAAGCGCCGCCCGGACGGGACTCACCGGCACGCTCGATTATATGGCGCCGGAGTTTGCGCGGGTGGACGGCTTTCGCGGGGACGTGCTTTCGGACGTGTTCAGCTTCGGCGTGCTGGCCTGCCAGACGCTCACGGGACTGCTGCCCTTTCCGCCGCTTGGCGAGCATCCGGAAATCGCCTTTATCCGGCGGTGGACAGGCGCCCGGCCGCCGCGGGCCATGGTGCCGCGGCCGGTTGCCTATGCCTGGGAGGGCGCGGCGTCCTTCCTGGCCCGCGCGTTGAACCTGGAGCGCGAATCGCGGTTTCCGTCCTTCCAGGCGGCCCGGGAGGCGCTGGCCCGGATCCGTCCCCGGGTGCTGGAAGGGGCGCAGGAGCGCTACACGCTTGAGGCGTTTCTGGCGTCCGGCGGATTTTGCGATGTCTTCCGCGCCCGGGCCGGATCGGGGATGGCGGTGGCCATCAAGCGGCTGCATGCCGGCCGCCACGAATGGCGCTTCCGGCGCGAGGCGGGCCTGTTGCAAACGCTTCAGGGTCTGAATCATCCCGCCCTCGTGCATATTCACGAACTGATCGAGGAGCCCGGAACAGACGGGGCGCCCTGCCTGGTGATGGAGTATCTTCCGGGCGACGATCTTCGCCGCCGGCTCTCCGCCCTTTGGGAGACGGGGCGAGGCCTGCCCTGGCCCGAGGCGGTCCGGTTGTGTCTCCGCTACCTGGAAGGGCTTGAGGCGCTGCATGCCAGCGGCATTGCGCACCGGGATATCAAGCCGGCCAATCTCTATGCCCCCGCCGGTTGTCCGGAAGAGGCCAAGCTGCTGGATCTGGGCGTGGCCTGCGAGCAGGACGGCACCGTTTCCATGCAGGGGATGGCGCCGGGCACGCTGGATTACATGGCGCCGGAATTGACCTCGGGCGCGGGCGGGCGGGGGACCCCGCAATCCGATCTGTTCGGGGTGGGCTGCAGCTTATACGAGGCGTTGACCGGGCATCCGGCCTTGAAAAGGCTGCCGAAGGAGGAGGCGGCTGCGATCCGCGCCCTGTGCGCCCGATCGGAATCGGAAGAGGCCTTTTCAGAAGCGTTCGAGGGATTTCATGCTCCGGTTTTCGGAGAGCAGCCTGATCTCGCCGGCATCATCGGAAAGGCGATGCGATTCGATCCCGCCGGCCGATATGGGGGCGAGGAGGAAAGCGCCGGCCGCTGGACGGGCGCCGGCGCCCGTGCGATGCGCGAGGCGTTGCGGGAGGTGCTGGCCGCCGGAGAGAGTCATCGCGTCGGCGCCGAAGGAGCGGATCCGGTCGGGGGGGCGGCTCCGGCTCCTCCAACCTCTGACCGGACGGTGACAGTCGACGGGCCTCCTTCAAGGAAACGGCGCCCGTTTGCCGTCATCGTGCCGCTGGCGCTGGCGCTGCTTGCCGCCGCCGGCTGGAGCCTGCGGGCATTTTCTATAAAAGGTACATCCGCTCCGCCCGCTGTTCCGCTGGCGACCAGGGAGCCGCCGCCGGCCCCGCTTCCGGTCGCGCCCGAGCCTGTGGCGGAAAAACAGTCCGCTCCGGAGGTCCAGGCCGAGCCGGCGGGGGTTCCCGGGCCGGCTCCGGCCGTGACCGCGGAAGCGCCCCGGGTGGTGATCCGGCCGCTTCCTCCGGCGGTGAAGGCGCCGACCGCGATTCCGCTTCCATCCGTTCCCGTTGCCGTTTCGAACACAACGGCTCCATCAATAGAACCGGCGAAGGCGATGCTGACCGAGGCGGACCTGGCCCGGGCGGAAGTGTCGATCCGGGACTGGCGGACCTGGCTGACCCGGCTGGACGACCCGCTCACCTCCGTCACCTTGCGCCGCTTCCAGCCGAATGCGGGGAAGCCGGCCTGGCGGTCGGAGCTGCCCTATCTGCTGGCCCCGGAGCGGGAGGCGCTGCCGGCGGCCCTTCGCGGACGCGTTGAGCGCGCCTTGATATGGGAGCAGGCGGCGGCCGATCTCGGGGCGCGGAAAGAGCCGGTTTCCTCCATCGCGGCCCTGCGGGCGCTGGCGGATCGCCTGGAGCGGGACGAGTCCCGGCTGGCCGGCCAGTGCCGCTTTGAGGCGCGGCTTCTGGAGTGGAGCGGAAAGGGGCTTCCGGCCGATGAGTTTCCGGCCCTGCCCGAAGCGGCGATTTGGCGGACGCATGCCCTGGCCGCCTCGGGGGATGACCAGGACGCCCGGGCGGTGCTCGCCGCCGTGGCGGATTATGCGGATCAGAGGGGAGCGGAGCTGCTGGCCGAGGACGCCCTGCTGGCGGTTCGTGCGGCGGATCTGTGCCTGGCCGGGGCCTTGCATGAAATCAGGGACAAGACCGCGCCGGACGTGGCGGTTCCGGGAACGGGCCGCGCCGTGCGGGATCCGGTCGCGGCCTATTCCCGGGCCGTGAGCCGGCTGCGCGAGCAGGTGGCCGGGGATATTCGGCGGTTGGTTCAGGTGGCGGAGGCGACAGGCCCGGCCGCCGCGGCGGAGATGGTGGCGCGGCTGGGGCAGGACCGGAGCGGGCCCGCGGCGGGCGACTGGGTCTGGTCGCTGCCGGAACTCGAGGCTACCCCGTGGCGCGAGGGGAGGAAGGTTTGGGCCGGGCGGGTGTCACGGCTTTCGCCGGACGATTGCGCGATCCTGAAACACGTGCGCGGCGAATCTCCGCTGCCGAGCCGGGTGGAGGATCTTCCGGTGGCCCGCCTGCGGGGCGCGCCATGAGGCGTTGGAAGGGCGTTCAAGGAAGCATTGATCTTGGCGGCGGGGGCGGCTAAGATGGGACCCGTCGCGAAAGGACACGCATGTACGAGTTTTGGCTTTGCTTCATACCGCTGTTCGTGGCCGTCGACGCCATGGGCGTGCTGCCCATGTTTGTTGCCCTGACCGAAGGGCTCGACGAGCCGCGGCTGCGGACGGTGATCCTGCAATCCATGGTCACCGCCATGGCGGTGGCCCTGCTGTTCCTGGCCCTCGGCCCCATCCTGCTGCGCTTCATCGGCATCACGGTGCCGGATTTCATGATCGCGGGCGGGCTGCTCCTGCTGGTCATTTCCCTGCGCGATCTGCTGGCGGGGGAGAAGCCGCAGCGGCAGGTCGACCTGGACAGCCTGGGGGCGGTTCCCATCGGCGTGCCGCTGATCACCGGGCCCGCGGTGCTGACCACCTGCATGCTGCTGGCCACGACGCATGGCAAGATGCTCACCGCCGGGGCGGTGGGGGTGAACGTCCTGATTGCGGGGGTGACTTTCTGGTTCGCCGCCCCCCTGACGCGCGTGCTGGGGCGCACGGGAACCAAAACCATCTCCAAGGTGGCCAGCCTGTTCTTGGCCGCCATCGCGATCATGCTGATGAGGAAGGGACTCTTTCAGGCTATTGCCGCGGGACAATAACCCACTATGAAAACAGGCGTTTTGGTGAAGCAGAAAGGCGAGGGACAGGCGCGGCCGTGGCCGCTGCTGAAGCCCCTCGTGAGCGTCGGGCGGGCCATGACCCATGATGTGGTGCTGACCGACGCCAGCGTCTCGCGCGACCATGCGGTCATCGAGACGCAGTTCAACGCCTGGGTGCTGACCGATCGCGACAGCCGCAACGGCACCCGGGTGAACGGCGTGGCCGTGGCCCGCCGCCAGCTGAGCGATGGGGACGTGGTGGCCTTCGGCGATGTGAACATGGTGTTCCATGTCGTGGACGAGGAGCCCGGCTCCGCGCCGGCCGCGGCGGACGCCCGGGCGGATTTCGATTCCGGGCTCCGGACGATCGCCGCTCCGGACGACGTCACCGATTCGGCGGCCTGGCCGGGCGTGTACGCCTGGCAGCTGTTGAAAGCACTTTCCAGCATACAGACCCGCCCGCTCGACGATTATGTCCGGATGGCGATCAACGATCTGTCTGGAATCCGGCAGGTGGTGGGCACGGGCGTCGGGCTCATGGTGGAGCCGGAGGGGGCCTGGAAGTGGATCTGGCACGAAGGGGCGGACGTTTCCATTAAAACGTGGAGCGCCACGGACGAGGTGGCGGCCGAGGTGCGGGCGGGGCGGGCGGTGTATCGCTCCCGCGGCCGGCGGATCGAGGCGGAGGACGAGGCCGACGGCGCCGTGTTTCCCCTTTCCAGTTGCGGCCGCGTGATCGGCTGCCTGTGCGTGCAGGGGCGGAGCGTGTTTCCCTCCGCCCTGCTGGCTATTTTCCGCGTGACCGCCGAGGCCATGGGCACCGCGCTGAGTTTACGCGAGGCCCTGGCGCACCGGGCGGCGGAGCGGGCGGGCGGAGGCGGCCAGGGCCGGCCGGCGCCTGTGATCGTGGGCCGCGGGCCGGCCCTGCTGCAGGTGATGCGGCAGGCGGTCAAGGCGGCGCGGCACGAAGCCACCGTGCTGATCCGGGGGGAGACGGGCACGGGCAAGGAGCTGTTCGCGCGGCTGATCGTGGACGAGAGCCCCCGGCGCGCCAGGCCGTTCATTCCGGTGCACTGTAGCGCCATCGACGAGAACCTGCTGGGCAGCATGCTGTTCGGCCACGAGAAAGGCGCCTTCACCGGCGCCGTCGGCATGAAGAAGGGCGTTTTCGAGGAGGCGGATGGCGGCACGATTTTCCTGGATGAAATCGGCGAGCTTTCGCTGGCGACGCAGGTGAAGCTGCTTCGCGTGCTGCAGGAGGGCGAGTTCATGCGCCTGGGCGGCACGAGGCCGATGCGGGTGAATGTGCGGATCCTGGCCGCCACCAACCGCGACCTGGAAAAGGGGATCCGGGACGGCCGGTTCCGCGAGGACCTGTTTTACCGGCTGAACGTGATCGCCCTGACTTTGCCGCCTCTGCGCGAGCGGCGTGAGGACATTCCCGAGCTGGTGCGCCATTACGTGGACGCCCTGTCCCGGGAAACGGCGCGAGGGACCTATTCGGTGACTCCGGAAGCGATGGCCCGGCTCCAGGGCTACGGCTGGCCCGGAAACATCCGTGAATTGAGGAACGTGGTGGAGCGAGGCCTGGTGCTGGCGGAAAACGGGATGATCACCGAGGACGACCTTCCGCCCGAGGTGGCGCCCCGCCCGGCGAAGCCGCCCGAGCCGGTGGAAGGTCAGTCTCTGGAGCGGATGGAGCGGGATCATATTCTGGCGGTGCTGGCGGAATGCGCGGGCAATAAGCGCCTGGCGGCGGAGCGGCTGGGGATCAGCCGGAGCACGTTGTACGAGAAGCTGAAATAAGTTCCAACCGGACGGAAAGAAAAACAGATGTTCAGAGATGTCATTGGGACTGAAACGACCCGTGCGGAATGGGATGCCATCCGGGTCCGCCTTCACGAGCGCATCCTCCGGACCATGGGCGCCTCCCCGGAGTTGTCCTTTGAACCCCGGATGGAGAGCGAGGCCCCGGAGCTTATCCCGGGGGGCTTGCGCGTGCAGCGCGTCCGGTTCAGTCCGATGCCCGGCTTGACGACCCACGGGGCCTGGGTGTTTCCGGCCGCGCTTGAGTCCGGCTTGCCCCGCGCCGCCGTGTTGTGCCTCCATGGAACGGATGAGAAGCGGGCTCACCGCAATGTGCTTTCACCCGATGAGAAGCCCAATCGGGCGTATGCGATTGAGCTTGCCCAGCGCGGGCTGGTTACCCTGTCGGTTGACCAGTTTGCCTTCGGGGAGGGGAATGACGGCCGTTCCCAGGCGGAAGTTGTCGAGGCGTTTTACGGGCGATATCCGGACTGGTCCCTGGACGGCATCCGGCTGTGGATCCATCAGTGCGCGCTCACGCTGCTCGCGGCGCATCCCCGTGTGGACGCCGCGCGGCTGGGCTGCATCGGGCATTCGCTGGGCGGCCGGGCGGCGGTTTATCTGGCGGCCTTCGACGCGCGCGTCAAGGCGGCGGTTCCGTCGGCGGGCATCAGCCCGAATCTCACCAATGTCTTCCGCAATGCGGCGGGGCCGCGCAGCCTGAGCCCGCGGCTTGACGAACAAATCCGGGAGACCGGCGTTCCGCCCTTCGAGTACCAGGAGCTCCTGTCGCTGATTGCCCCGCGGGCGGTCTTCCTTCTTGAGCCCTGGAACGACACCTGCAATCCGATGGTGGAGCCGGTGCTGCGGTGTTTCGAGAAGGCCCGTTTTGTCTTTCAGCTTTGCGGGGCAGCGGGAAGTCTTCAAGTGCTCTGTCATGGCGATGGACATGACACGGTCCGGGGCGTCAGGCAGTATGCGTATTCATGGCTTGAAGAAAAACTATGACCGACTGCTTTCGGTGACGTTTTTTTTTGTTGAATGACACCAAAGAAATTGCTTTTAGCGAGGCAGGAAGGTAAGATAATAGCAGAAAACTGCGGAGGTCGGTCTCGTGACCCATTATTTACGCCCTATCGGGTTGATCGGCATTCTGTTGGTGGCCAGTTTGATGTTTTTCCCCGGCATGAGCGACTATCGTATTCCGGTTCTGTCGCTGTTGCTGATCGGGGGGGTTGGTGGCTGGGCGATAGATGGCTATTGGACGAGCCGGCGGGCGATGCGGATTGAACAACGAGAACGGGAAATGGCCCTTGAGTTCTTGCGGATGGTGAATGAAAGCTCGGGAACGGCTGACCTGATCCACAAGGCGGCGCTTTTTTTCAAAAGTCATTCCGGCTTTGACGCCGTGGGCATTCGGATGAAGGAGGGGGAGGATTTTCCCTATCGTGAAACGCGAGGGTTCCCCCCCGAATTCGTTGCGCAGGAGAGCCTGCTTTGTCAATGTGACTCTTCCAACCGTCTTGTCCGGGACGAAGCGGGAAATCCGGTTCTCGACTGTATGTGCGGAAATGTGATCTGCGGGCGTTTCGATCCGGGAAAACCGTTTTTCACGGCCAAAGGAAGCTTTTGGACCAATAGCACCTCGGAATTGCTTGCAACTACCACGGAAAAAGACCGCCAGGCGCGAACGCGCAACCGTTGCAACGGGGAAGGGTACGAATCGGTGGCGCTTATTCCCCTGCGGGTGGGAGACGCGCCGATGGGCCTTCTCCAGCTGAATCACCGGAAAAAGGGGATGGTTACACCCCAGACCCTCTCGTTCTGGGAGCGACTGGCGGATTATCTCGCGGTCGCCTTGTCCCGATCCCGCATTCAGGAGGCCTTGATGTTCAGCGAAGAGTCGGCCCGGTCCCTCTTTGACAATATGCTGAACGGATTTGCCCATTGCCGGATGATCTATGAGGAGGGCAAGCCCGTCGATTTCATCTATCTGAACGTCAACCGCGCGTTTTCGATCCAGACGGGTTTGAAGGATGTTGAGGGGAAGCCCGTATCCGAGCTTATTCCAGGGATCCGGGAGAGCAATCCGGAGATGCTTCAACTCTACGGACGGGTGGCCCTTACCGGCAAGAGCGAAGTGTTCGAGCCCTATCTGCCCATGCTCAAGAAATGGTTTCACGTGACCGTGTACAGTCCCCGGGCGGAGCATTTTGTCGCGTTGTTCGACGACATCACCGAGCGAAAGCAGGTCGAGGAGAAGTTGCGCGAGAGGGGAGAGTTGTTCGCAAAGATTTTCCGCCATTCGCCCCTCCTGATGTCGATCAGCGATGTGGAAAGCGGTTGCTATTTTGACGTCAACGAGAAGTTTGTCGAGGTGTCCGGCTTTACGCGGGAAGAGGCCGTCGGAAAGAGTTCGATCGAACTGGGCTGGATTTCGCGGTCGGAGCGTGATCGGATTTCCGCCCAGTTGAAGAAGGGCGACTCCCTTGTGAACATGGAGTTATCGCTGACCACGAAAGATAAGCGTTCGATCCAGTGCACGTATGCGGGGGCAACCATAATCGTGGATGGCCATCCTTTCCTTCTGTCCTTGGCTGAGGATATCACGGAGCGCAAGCGGGCCGATGCCCGGTTAATCGAAAGCGAGCGACGGTACGATCAGTTGGCCGAACTGAGCCGGACTTTTGCGTGGGAAGTCGACTCGGCCGGCCTTTTTACCTATGTCAGCCATGTGGTTGAATCTGTTTTGGGTTATACGCCGGCCGAGTTGATAGGGCGGCTGCACTTTTATGACCTTCATCCGGAAGAAGGGCGAGACGCGTTCAAGGCCGCGGCATTGGGGTTTTTCCGGCGGAAAGAGACTTTCGTCAATCTGGTCAATACGGGGCTATCGAAAGACGGAAAGCGGGTCTGGCTCTTAACCAACGGGTGCCCTTTGTTGGATGCCCAGGGAACCCTGCTCGGCTATCGCGGGTCGGATGCGGACGTCTCCGAGAATCGGCGGAACGAGGAGGAGCGGCGAAAGTTGCAGATGCAGCTGGTCCAGGCGCAGAAGATGGAGTCGGTGGGACGCCTCGCGGGGGGCGTGGCCCATGACTTCAATAACATGCTCCAGGTCATCCTCGGCTATGTGGAGCTCGCCGTGGAGGGAACGGACTCCGCCCAACCGCTCTACAGCGACCTGGTTGAGATCCGCAGCGCCGCCAAGCGGTCCGTTGCGCTGACGCAGCAGCTCCTGGCCTTTGCCCGCAAGCAGATTATCGCGCCCCGGGTGCTCGATCTGGATCAGACCGTGGGCAGCATGCTTTCAATGCTGAAGCGGCTGATCGGCGAGGACATTGAACTGGTCTGGACGCCGGGGTCGGGAGGCGCAACGGTCCGGATGGATCCGTCGCAGCTCGACCAGGTTTTGACTAACCTTGTGGTCAATGCCAGGGCCGCCATCGCCGGGGTGGGCACGATCACCATCGAGTGCCGCCCGGCGACCGTCGATGCGGTCGATTGCGCGGTGAACGCGGACGCCGTGCCCGGCGACTACGTGATGCTCGTGGTCAGCGATACGGGCTGCGGCATGGACACGGCAACGCTCGAGCATCTCTTTGAGCCGTTTTTCACCACCAAGGGCATCGGCACGGGGCTGGGCCTGTCCACCGTGTACGGCATCATCAAGCAGAACAATGGATTTGTGAATGTCGGCAGCGAACCGGGACAGGGGACGACCTTCAAACTGTATCTGCCCCGCCAAACGGGTGTGGCGGAACCGAGCGTGACGAAAAGTCCCGTGATGCCGGTCGCGCTCAGGCGCGAGGGCATCCTGCTCGTGGAGGACGAGCAGACCCTTCTGACAATCGCAAAGAAAATGCTGGAAGGCCTGGGCTATCGGGTTCTGGCGGCCGGCACGCCGGACGAGGCCCTTCGCCTGGCCGCGGCGCACGCGCCTGAGATCAACCTGCTGATCACCGACGTCGTGATGCCGGGCCTCAGCGGGCGCGACCTGGCGAAACGACTCGCGGCCGTGCGGCCGGACCTGCCCTGCATTTTCATGTCCGGCTACACCGCCAACATCATCGAGGAGCGCGGAGTCCTGGCCAGGGATCTGAACTTTCTGCCAAAGCCCTTCACCTTGAACCAGCTTGCGAACATGGTGAGGGACGTCCTGAGCCGTGCCGCCAAGGCGGGGGAGTAAGGGCGTGAATCTACGACAGAGCCTGTGCCTGACGGTCTGCCTGATTGGTTTGGCGGGGGTGATCCACGCGCAATCCATGGCCTATGTGTTGCAGGCCGATGCGTTTGCCAACACCCGGGCGGGCGCCATCCGCCAGCTGGCGGACAGCGGCCGCGATCTCGTGGTGATCGACAGCGTGTTTGACGGAAGCGCCGCGGGCCCGTGGACCCGGGCTGAGATTCGCGCGATCCGGGCCGGCAAAACCGGGCGGAAGGTGGTGGCCTATCTGTCGATCGGGGAAGTCGAGGATTACCGGCCCTACTGGCAGGCCGCCTGGGATGCGAATCAGGACGGCCAGCCGGATGCGGGCGCGCCGGCGTTCCTGGGCGACGTCAACCCGGACTGGCCGGGCAACTACCGGGTGCGCTACTGGCAGCCGGCCTGGCAGTCCCTCGTGCTGGGCATGCTGGACGGCATCGCGGCCAAGGGCTTTGACGGCGTTTACCTGGACATCGTGGATGCGTTCGAGACGTGGGAGTATGATCCCGATGCTCAGGACTGGATCGAAAACCGGATGAATCCCGAAACAGGTCGGACCTACAGGCGGGATATGATTTTGTGGGTGAAGGCGATCGCCGCCCGCGCGAGGCGGGCCCATCCCGGGTTCCTCGTGATTCCGCAGAACGGGTCGCCCCTGCTGCGGGCCAAGGGATTCCGGAATGTCATCAGCGGGATCGGCATCGAGGACCTTTTCACGGAGGGGAATGCGCTTCAACCGGCGGGCCACGTGAACCCCATCCTGGCCGACCTGGCTTTGCTGGCGGAGGGAAAGCCGGTCTGGCTTATTGAATACGGGAGCCGGATTCGCGCGCGCACGGCTTCCCAGGCGGGGGCTGAAGCCCACGGCTTTTCACTATTATTGACCGATCGCGAGCTGAAAACGCTGGGTGTTTGCCCGAATCCCTGAGGGCGTTTACAGGGTTTTGGTCAGCCGGACCAGCAGGCCTCCCATGTTGCGATCGTCTTCAAAGTCATCCTTGATCGGGAGGTAGGAGTAGCCGATTCCCAGATCGAGCCCGCACTCCAATTGGTAACCGAGAAGGACGGCGAAACCCAACCCGTCGCTGTCCAGGTCGAGATCGTCGCTGGAGGCATAGGGGATCGGGTAGTTCACTTCCGCCTGAATGTAGGTGTCGAAGTCGGCGCTCGGAAGCCAGTAGTCGGTCAGGGAGGTGCACTGGCTGATCATGAGCTTGGCGGCCAGCGCCGGCACGACCATCACGTTGAAGGAGTCGTCCTCGCCGGACATCGAATTGAAGTAAAACCCGGCATACGGAATAAGGGACAAGGAACAGCAGACGGGGAACTCCAGGCCGGCGTTCAAGTCGATCCAGCCCCAGTCCCCGGAGGTGTCGAAGTGATAGTCCTCCGTCAGGTCGTGAAGCTCCGGGCTCACGGTCACGCCGGCGCCCAGCCGGACCCAGGGGGTGTCGATGCTGTCGTCGAGGGCTTTCGCGGCTGGCGGAGCAACGAGCAGGGCGGTGGTCAGGCAGCCAAGGCAGAGCGTTTTCTTTAGCATGGCGATCCTCCCGGGAAAAGTGAATTGAACCTCTAAGTCCAGAGTATGAAAATCAGGGACGGATCCCGCAAGGGGAACTCTTGCGCTTTTTTGACACGCCAATTAAGGAAAAAAGAGCCTTTGCACAAAACGGTTATTGCGGGGAAGTCGTCGGATTCGGCCGCTGCGCGCGTTAATAGCTGTTGATCCCGGGGGGCGGACTGCGATAGAATGGGCGCATCGGCACAAGACATGTTCCTGAAAAGATCCGAATGATTAAAGGGAGCCATGAAAAAGTATATCTGCGATGTGTGCGGTTACGTGTATGACCCCGCCAAAGGCGATCCCGACAACAACGTCAAGCCGGGAACCTCCTTTGAGGCGCTGCCCGACGATTGGACCTGTCCCGATTGCGGTGTTGGCAAGGACCAGTTTTCGCCCCAGGAATAATTCCACAGAAAGGGAATAAGCAATGATCAGCAAGAAGATGCAGAAGGCGTTGTGCGAGCAGATGGCCCGCGAGTTTTCCTCGGCCTATTTGTATCTGGCCATGGCCGGCAAGGCGACCGAGATGAACCTGAAGGGCTCCGCGGCCTGGCTTGAGGCGCAGGAAGGCGAAGAGCGCTCCCATGGCCTGAAGTTCTACGCGTACCTGAAGGAACAGGGCGCCGAGTTCACCTTTGCGACCCTGGATGCGGGGCGCGTGGCCTCCAAGTCGCTGCTGGCGATGTTCGAGCAGGTTTTGGAGCACGAGAAGAAAGTGACCGGCTGGATCTACGACCTGGTGGAGCTGGCCCAGTCCGAGAAGGATTACGCGACGCTTGCGTTCCTGCAGTGGTTCATCACCGAGCAGGTCGAGGAGGAGTCGAACGCCACCGAGATCATTGCGCAGCTGAAGATGATCGGCGATAAGTCGAGCGCGATCTTCATGATCGACCATCAGTTGGGCAAGCGGAAAGCCGGCTAATTGAAACGAGTGTGACATCGGGCGCGCAACATCCAGGCGATGTTGCGCGCTTTTTTGCGGGAGAGTCCGAATGCGCAGCCAGAAGTTGTCCCTTTTATGTTCCCTCGCGCTTGTTGCCGCCGGGGCTATTGCGGCCGAGAATCCCTTCACCGCCCGGGCCACCTTCGAGCCCGCCCCGCCGGCAAGCGGAGTGGTCCGCGTGGAAATGGGCGTTCCGGCTGGTCACTATTTGTACGATGACATGCTTTTGGTGAAGGCCCTGCCGCCGGTGGTGCTCACGGTAGCGGCGAAGCCCGAGCCGGAGATGCATTATGACGCCGTGACGGAAACCAACCGGGCCGTTTACGCGCATCCGTTCAGCCTGGCCTACCGGGCCGAGGGCGTGACGGGGACGGCGTTCCCGGTGGTCGTCTCTTTCCAGGGGTGCGCCGGCGATCTGTGCTATTTGCCCATGACCAAGACGTTCCTGCTGCCGGCGGCGGGCGGAACCGTGACCGTGGCGGAGGAAGACAAGGCGGGGGCGGCCACCGAGTCCGTCAACAGCGGGGCGGGGACTTCGACGCCGGGCTTCAAGGTGAGGGCCAAGACGGAAGGGTATCTGGACACGAAGGCCTTCCTGGCCTTCCTGACAGGGGAGCAGGCGGCCGGCACCGGCGGGAAGCCCACGTGGGTCCGCTGGATCACGGAAGGCGGCTTTCTTGGCATTCTGATCATTTTGCTCGGGGGCCTGGCGCTTAACCTGACTCCGTGCGTCCTGCCGATGATCCCCATCAACCTGGCCATCATCGGAGCGGGGGCCAAGTCGGGGTCCCGCCTGCGCGGGCTGTTCCTGGGGACGCTTTACGGGCTGGGGATGGCGGCGGCTTACGGCATGCTGGGCATCGTGGTGGTGCTGACCGGCGCGGTGTTCGGCACGTTGAATGCCTCGCCCTGGTTCAACCTGGCGTTTGCCATCCTGTTCGCCGGTTTATCGCTGGCCATGTTCGGGATCTTCAATCTGGATCTGACCCGTTTTCAGCCCTCCTCGCTGCCCGATGGGCGGAGCAAGAAGGGGACTGCGGCCTTTTTCGTGGCCTTTTTCCTGGGCGCCCTTTCCGCCTTGCTGGCCGGCGCCTGTGTGGCCCCCGTGGTGGTGGCGGTGCTGGCGCACGCCTCGGACCTGTATGCGGCCGGGTCGAACGCCGGGCTCATCCTTCCGCTGGTGCTGGGGCTTGGCATGGCGCTGCCCTGGCCGTTCGCGGGCGCCGGCATGGCGGTGCTGCCGAAGCCGGGCCGGTGGATGCTGTGGGTCAAGGGCGGGATGGGCGTGGTGATCCTGCTGCTGGCGCTGAACTATGGCTGGAACGCGTGGAACGGCTTCCGGTGGCGCCGGGCTCCCGTCGATTCGCGGGCGGCGCTGACGGAAGCGCTCGACAAGGCCGCCCGCACGGGCAAGCCGGTCTTCATCGACTTCTGGGCCACCTGGTGCAAGAGCTGCAGGACCATGGACGAGACAACCTTCCGCCAGGAATCTGTCAAGAAGGCGCTTGAGGGATTTGAGGTTGTTAAGTATCAGGCCGAGCGGCCGGATGATCCGGTGACGAAGGAGATCCTGAGCCGGTACGGGGTCAAGGGACTTCCGTCGTATGTGATCCTGGTGAGGGAGTAAGGCGGAATAGGGAGAGCCGTCGCAACGGGCGGCCCTCCGTTCCGGGGGCAGTTGCCTTACGGGTGCAGGAACTTCGAGACAAAGGGCGATTCACCCACACGCTGGCGGCGGAAGTGACCCGAGGGCCCGCGTCCCAGGAATTCGGCAAACCACGCCTCGTGTTCGATTTCCTCGTTGAGGATGGCCAGGACCAGGTCATAGGTGCGGTGATCCTTGCCGGCTGTGATGTTGCATAGATTTGTGTATCCGTTTACCGCGCATTGCTCGGCTTTGAGCAGCACCTGCAGGATGGACTTCGTGTCCGGGTTGTCCGGCAGGGAAGCCGGCGGGCAGGCCGAGAGGTCATGAAAGGCCTTCATGTCGCCCGGCAGTTTCCCGCCCAGTTCGTAGATGCGGGGGACGAGCGCCTCGAAGTGATTGCGGTCCTCGATGCGCGCATCTTCCGTGATCTCCTTGAGCCCTTCGCCGTCCATTCCGATGAGGTTGATCCTCAGGATGGTGTAGTAATAAAAGGTCGTCAATTCCGCGGCCGCGTTGGCCACCAGCAGTTTGACGAGCTCTTCCACGTTGATGCCCGCTTTTTCTACTAATCTCCGGGATACCAGGTCCATGGCGAAACTCCTATCGGTTCATCGGTGTTTTTACTCTATCACTTAGGGAACCGCGAACTCTTCGCGGTTCC
>CAXNFL010000015.1:0-17511 GCA_964201555.1 Kiritimatiellia bacterium | reverse complement strand
GAACTCCGCGAAGCCGCCGTCGCGCGACGCCGAGCCGAACACCGCCAGCCAGGCCGCGCTCCGCCCCGGAGCCCTGATCTCCCGCCCAGCCCACCGGCCCTCCTGGGTCAACACGGCCCCCTCCGGCGCGCGAAGGCCGACAAACGCCTCCCCCGAGCGGCCCAGGAACCAGCGGTCGCGCCGGGTCCACTCGTCCAGCCCGGCCACCGGAAAGTGGGCGTGGGTGAAGTCGGCCGACAGCCGCCCGCCCTCGTACACCGCCGCCGCCACGCCGTCGTGCAGGAAGCACCGCGGAACGCTCGAGTTGCCCGCCCAATAGCGCGCCTGCGACTCCGGCGCCTCGGCGGCGAAGGGCTGCGTTGTTAAAATAGGGACAATCCCGCGCAGGCTGCCCATCCAGTACAGGGCCTGCGGATCCACTTTGGCGGGGCCCGGCATCACGATGGCGGCCGAAACCAGGTAATCCTTCGTCCGCTCGGTCCGCACCGGAATATCGGTAAAGCTTTCCGGCGCGAAGGCCTGCCGCGCCTCTTCGTGGGTCAGCTCGAAGGGCGGCCGCCAGAAGGCGCTCCGGCAGTCATAGAACAGGTCTCGCTCCACCCGGTGGCGCTCCTCGGTCAGCAACGGGGCGGACGGATCGGCCGCCAGCCGGCAGAGCCAGTCGGGGGGCCGGTATGCGGTCGTGGCCACGATCTCCCCCACGCCGCTCGCGGCCTGCAGCCGGCTGGAATCGCCCGCCCCCAGGAGAATCATCAGGGCCGTGGCGGCGGGCTGGTCCTGCGCGGCGAACACCTGCGGCTCATAGAGCCTCGCCTGCGCGCTCCACACGCCGCCGCCCAGGCTGTTGGCCGCCAGGTTGGCCAGCAGCTTGGTGGTCGCCTCCGTCGCCAGCCGGCGGAGCACCGGATCTTGCGCGAAATCGGCGAGGTTGAGCAGGCTCATCAGGTTGATGCCCATATAGGCGGAGGAATTCCATTCGCAATACCCCCACCGGGCGCGGCGGTCGATCCAGTTGGCGGCCAGAAAGCGGGCCCGGTCCTCGTGCGCCTTGGCGGTACGGCCATCGAAAGAAAATGTTTCATCCGGGAAGAGCTGGGCGGCGAGGTATTCCGCCACGGCCCAGTTCATGTGATGGTTTTCGCTGTTATAGAACATGGGATACCGGGGCCGGTGGCCGCCGTAATAGCGGCTGCCCACAGCCGCCCGCCGGATCCGGTCCTGGTTGTCGGGCGTGATCCGATCGGGATACAGCAGCAGGGCCCGCAGCAGCATGTTCAGCAGGAAATCCAGGCAATCCGCCTTGAACCCGATGCAGAGCTCGGCCTTCTCCCGGATCATCGCGTTGCCCCGGTCAAGCTCTCCCCGGGCCAGGCAGGAAATAAAGCCCGCGTTCGACTGCCAGGCGGCCGCAGCGGGGTCCGGCGGCAACTCGGCCACGCGTTTCAGAAACAGGTTTTGCCGTTCAACAAGCGTCACGAACTGTCCTCCTCGGATCAAAAGCCCGTTATGAATGCCTTACCGCCACTCGTGTCTGGGGTATTTGCGCTGGAGCTCCTGCTTCACCTTGGGATAGGCGTCGCGCCAGAAGCCGCGCAGGTCCTGCGTGATCTGCACCGGCCGCTGGCTGGGCGCCAGGATGTGCACCTGAAGGGGAACCCGGCCCATTGCGATTTTCGGCGTATCGTTGACCCCGTACAGCTCCTGGATGCGGACAGCGATATGGGGCGGAGCGCCGGCGGCATAGACGATTTTGGCCTTCTTCCCGTTCGGCAGGTCGATCCGCTCCGGGGCATGCTTCTCCACCAGGCCGCGCTGCGAGCCGGTCAGCCAGGACAGCAGGATCGGCAGCATGGGCCGGTCCTTGATCTCCTTGTACGAAACCGCGCCCCGGCACAGCTGGCGCACCAGGTGTTCGCGCTCGGCCGGCCCGATCTCCGGCAGCTCCAGGTCGGGGCAGGCGTGGGCCAGGAAGTTGACGCGCAGCACCCACTGCTCCACCGCGTGATTCCACCCCTGCAGGACCAGCTTGCCCTTGTTCGCCTCCTCCGCCAGCAACCGGGCTGCCTCCTCCTCGGGCGGCCGGTCCAGCCGCCGGCTCTCCAGCGGCAGATCGTGATACAGCCACTCCTCCTCGCCCGTCACGCGCTTGGCGGCCGAATCCCACGCCACGCGCACTGAGCGACTGAAATGGCGCGGAAACAGCTCCTGCAGCCACTCGACGCGGATGGCGGCGGCCTGGCTCAGCCGCACTTCGATCTCGCCCCGCCCGGCCTCCACCTCGCGGATCTCGGCCGCCACGACCAGCGGGGCCCCCCGCACCGCGCTTTCCTTGTCCAGGACGCCGCGGCGGCCATGGACGATCTGGCACCGCAGCGTGCCGCCGTCGACCCGCTTCGCCACGTGATCCGGAAAGGCCGTCAGCATGCAGCGCGCCAGCGCGCCGGCATCCGCCTCGCCGCCGCCCACTCGGAGCCCCGCGCGCTGTGCCAATCTTAGGAACATATCGGCGGCCGCGCCGGCCTGCCGCGCCGCCTGCGCGTGGATGCCGAGGCGGCGGCAGACCTCCAGGTCGTAATTCGCCTCGCCGGCATGGCGCCACGCCCGGATGAGGCGGGCAAAATCGGATTCGGACTCCTCGCCCAGCGCCCGCTCGCGCCGCTCCTCGGTCTCCGAGTCCGTCCGCCTCACCAGCACCGAGCGCCCCTCCGTCAGCGCCGCCACCCAGGCCGCCTCGCGCACGCAGCCGAAGCCCTCCGCCGCCAGCAGCATCCGGGAATACCGGGGATGCAGGGGGAAGAATGCCATGCGGCGGCCCAGCTCCGTGATTGGCCCGTCCAGCCCCTCCGTGGCGCCCAGGTCGTCCAGCAGCGTCTCGGCCCGGCTCAGCGCCTTCGCCTCGGGGGCATCCAGCCAGGGGAACTCGCGCACGGGCCCCACGCCCGACGCCTTGAGCAGCAGGACGGCTTCCGACAGATCGAGCCGGCGCACCTCGGGCAGCTCCGCCGCCGGGCGGCCCGCATGCTCGCGCTCCGACCACAGGCGCACGCAGACGCCCGGAGCCGTGCGGCCCGCGCGGCCGGCCCGCTGGTCGGCCGAGGCGCGGCTGATCGACTCCACCAGCAGCGTGTTGATGCCGCGCCACGCGTCGAACCGGGCCATGCGCGCCAGCCCGCTGTCGATGACGATCCGGACCCCCTCGATCGTGAGCGACGTTTCCGCCACATTCGTCGCCACCACCACCTTGCGCCGGCTGCCGGCCGGAGCCACCGCCGCATCCTGGGCCTCCACCGGCAGCTCGCCGTGCAGGGGCAGCACCGCGAAGCCCCGCGCGGCGGGCAGCGCCTGAACGGCCTGGATGGTGCGGTTGATCTCATAGGCCCCCGGCATGAAGATCAGCACGTCGCCGGGAATCCCCTCCTCAAGCAGGTCCGCCAGGGCGTCAGCCGCCGCCTGCCAGGGGGGGCAGCGCGCGGGATCGGGCGTCTTCTCCACATGGCGGATCTCCACGGGATAAAGCCGACCCTCGGCGCGCAGCACGGGGCATCCGCCCAGGTGCCGGAGAAGCGGGCCCGTCTCCAGGGTAGCCGACATGACGCCCAGCAAGAGATCCGGCCGGAGGAGCTGCTGGAGCTGGAGCGCCATGCCCAGGGTCAGGTCGCCGTACAAATGGCGCTCATGGAACTCGTCGAATATAATCGCCCCCACGCCGGTCAGGCCGGGGTCGGTCATCATGCGGCGCAGCAAAATGCCTTCCGTCACATAGGCAATCCGGGTGTCCCGGGAGGTGACGTTCTCGAACCGGACCTGGTAGCCGACCTCCCCGCCCAGGCGCGCCTTCCGCTCCCTCGCCACGCGGGCGGCCAGCAGCCGGGCGGCAATCCGGCGCGGCTGAAGAATCACCACTTCGCCATCCCCGGCCAGCCCGTGATCGACCAGCATCTGCGGAACCTGGGTCGACTTGCCGGAGCCGGTGGGCGCGGTCAGGACAAAACGCCGGCTCTTGCCGACCGTCCTCACGAGCTCCGCTTCCAGCTCAAAAATCGGCAGGTCGCGGCTCATTCCAGCACCGCATGCTCGCGCCATTTGGCCAGGGTGGCCGGCCCCACGCCTGGGAGGCGGTCGAGCGCGTCCCAGCTCCGCCAGGGGCGTCCTTCAATGATTCGCCGCGCGGTGGCATCCCCCACGCCCGGCAAGGTGCCCAGCTCCTCCAGGGAGGCCTTATTCAAGCGCACAGGACCGGTTCTAGCGTCCGCGGCTTTAACGGCCGCCTTGACCGTCTCCAGCTCGCGCTCCTCACGCCGGGTCTCGGCGCGCAGGGTCGCCAGCTGATCCTGATCGGCGTCGGCCCAGATTCCCCGCCTTTTAAGCATGGCGCCGGCTTCCAGATCGGAAAACCAGGCCTTGTACTCGTCCTGGGCGATCCCCTCGGGCGTGACGCGCCCGGTGCCGTAGGCCCTCGCCAGGCCCTGCCGGACAAGCTGTTCGGCCAGGTCCTGGCCGGAAGCGGTGCGGATAAACGCATAGAAGCGCTTGTCGTCGCTCCGCCCCAGGGCGCCGGCAAAAGCCGTGTAGACGGTGAAGGGCTTCGCCAGCGCCTTCTTCGTGAAGTCGGAGGCGGCGCGGCCGTACTCGATCACCTTCTGCTCGTTCGTCAGCCCGAAATAGCGCCGCTGATCCCGGACGCGCTTGAAATCGGCATCCTGGGTGGCGCGGGATTCGGGACAGTCGGCGAAGTAGAGCCGCAGGTGGTGGCGCACGCCGCCGGCCGTGACGATGAAGCTGTCGCCGTCGTTCGCCGGATGATCGGCCACCAGCACCACATTGGAAAAAACCTGAAGCACCAGGGGCTCGGCCCGGGTAGCGAGGGGCGCCAGAAGCGCCAGGAGCAGCCCGGCGCAGCCCCGCAGGCGGGAGGAAAGAAGCCGGTTCATGAGCCTCTCCTCCGCTTAATACGGCCAGATCCGGGCAATCCAGGAAGCCAGCCAGGGATAGGCGAACAGGTAGAAGAGCCAGTTCGCGGCGAGCGCGTAGAACGAGGCGAACACATCGTCGATGACAATGCCATAGCCGCCATGCAGATCCTGCAGGCCGCGGGCGGGCCAGGGCTTGACGATATCGAAGACGCGGGCGGTCACGAAGGCCACGATCAGCATCAGGGGCGCCTGGTGAAGGGGCAGCCCCAGCACGGCGAGAGGAAAGGTCAGGTACTCATCGGCCACGATCCGGCCGTCGTCCTTCTTCCCGAACCACGTCTCGGCCATGCCGCAAAAAGGGACCGCCAGGGTGGCCAGGGTCAGGGCGGCAACCAGTTGCCAGTGCCAGTCGAGCCCCGAGAGCACCCACACCAGCGGAAGCCCCCAGAGCGAGCCCACCGTGCCCGAAGCGAAAGGGCTGAGCCCGAAGCCGAACCCGGTGGCGACGGCCAGCGAGGCCTTCATCTCCGGCGCCGTACTTTCCCAACGTGACATGTCAGCCTCCCCGGCAAAATGCCGCTAGACCACCTCGTCGATCACATACTTCTGCGTGCCCAGGCCATGCTTTTCGAGCGCCTTGACCTGCACCCACGGATCCTTCCCGTGAATCTTCTCGAACAGGTGACCCCCCTTGTGGAGCTTCCATTTGCCGATCAGGGTGCCGGGAATCAGGTTTTCGGTCTTGATCGCATCGAGGCAGGCCGACTCGAGCGCCACCATGTCGGGCGACGCCATGATCCCGATATCCGGGACAAGGCTGGGCGTCGTCATACCCCAGCAGTCGCAGAACATCGTGATCTGGGTCAGCACGTTGATGTGAAGGACGCGGGTGGAATCGAACGAGCCCAGCACGGCCTTGGTCGTCAACGCCATTCCTTCCTGGAAATCACGGAACCCCCCCTTGTCACGCATCGTGAGCGCCTTCGTCGGGCAGGCGGCCACGCAGTGGCGGCAGTAGCGGCAGTTGTGGAAAAAGATGGAAACCTCTTTCTCCTTCTTATCCAGCGAAACGGCGTCGGTATCGCACGCCTTGACGCAGCGGCCGCAGAACGTGCATTTGGCCTTGTCCCAGTCGATCCCGCCCTCCAGGGCGTGGATCTTGGAACGGGTGGCCGAATCCACGCAACCCATGGCGATGTTCTTGCAGGCGCCGCCGTAGCCGCAGGCGCCGTGGCCCTTGACGTGGGACAGGTTGATCAGGCAGGGGGCGTCCCAGATGGCGCCGTAGATGCGGGCCTTGTCCAGCTGGTGGAAACCGATGTCGCGTTCCATGATGTAGGTGTCATAGGGCCCGCCGGCGGCGATGATCGGGCAGCCGAGCGTCTCCGTGGTATACCCCCGCTCCGCCGCGGCGGCCACGGTTCCAAAGCCCGCCTCCACGATGAACGGCTTTCCGCCGGCCGCCTTCACCGCTTTCACCACCATGCGCACGATCAGCGGATGAATGGTCGAGTAGCCCAGGTTGCCTCCCAAATGCATCTTAATGGGAACGTTCTTGCCCTGGCAGAGATGCTTCAGGTCGACCTGCGCCAGCATCCGCTCCAGCTTGGCGGGAAGCGTGGCCGACCCTTCGGGACGGGCGACACCCACGGATGCGAAAAACACTTTGGACGCTGCTTTGCTTTTCATTCTAGGGTCCCCTCATCATGCATTCCACAAAATCATCGAACGTTTCAAAAGTCAGATGGGGTTTCTCGGGCCCCGGATCGCCAATGCCATACGCCATCAGGACGGAGCGGATGCCCGCCCGGCGCGCCGCCTCCAGGTCGGTCCGGTTGTCGCCCACCATCCAGGAATCCGTCTTCCCGAACCCGAGGCGGCTCATGATTCCCACCAGCATGGCGGGATCCGGCTTCAGCTCCGGCACGCTGCCGCCGCCGTAAACGGCCTCGAACAAGGGGCGCAACCCAAGGGCCTGCAGCAGCGTCTCCGTCATGTCGGCGGGCTTGTTGGTCGCAACCGCCAGGATGTGCCCCGCGGCCCGGAGTCGAACCAGCCCTTCCGGAACTCCCGCATACGGCCGGGTTTTTTCGCAGAGATGGGCCAGGTAGTGACTTTTCTGAAAGCGGACCGCCTGGTCGAGATCGACATCCGGCTTGTCCTGCAAGGCCCGCTCCATCAGCACCCGGACGCCATCCCCCACATAGCCGGCCACGGTCTGAATGGAAATCGGGCCGAGTCCATACTCGGCCCGAGTCAGATTCACCGCCGTGGCCAGGTCATCGACAGAATCGACGAGCGTGCCATCGAGGTCAAAAATAAAGAGCTGCGACGCCACCCTTATTTCGCGGGAGCGGCGGCAGGCGCGGCGGCGGGAGCCGCCACAGGAGCGCTTTCCGGCGCCACAGGGGCTTGCACCGCGGGAGCGACGGGAGCGACGGGAGCAACAGGCGCTTCGACAGCCGGAGCGGCGGCAGGAGCCGCAGCAGCGGGAGCGACAGGCGCTGACACGGCGGGGGCGGGCGGCACAACTACCTCCGCGGGGGCGGCGGGCGCTTCGACGGCTTCCTCTTCCGCTTCCGCTTCGCCGGAGGCGGCGCCCATGGCCTGCTTGGCTTCATCCGCCAGCTTGGCGGCCTGGATTTCCTTGTCCAGTTCGGGATCCACAACCACCTTCGCCTGCGCGCGCAGCTGGTCGATGAACGGAGGAATCACCTTGCGGCTCTTCATCATCTTCAGGTAGTCCAGGATCTGTCCCTTGACGTCATCCAGGGTGCGGGTCTGGGCCACGCTCTTGTCCGTCACCTGGACAATGTGAAATCCGAACTGGGTCTCGATCACGGGGCCGACCGCATTGGTGGCCTGGGAGAAAGCGGCTTCCTCGAATTGCGGGACCATCTGGCCGCGGCCGAACTTGCCGAGCGTGCCGCCGTCCTTGGCGGACGGGCAATCCGAGTTGGCCTTGGCCAGGGCCGCGAAATCGGCTCCGGCAATCAACTGCTTGTGCAGGTCTTCGATCTTGGCCTTCTTGGCAGCCTTGGCCGCCGCATCGTCCTTCTCGTCCACCTTGATGAGGATATGGCGGGCCGTCACCTGCTCGGGCACTTCAAAGGCGGACTTCTGCTTGTCGTAGAACTCGGCGACTTCCTTGTCCGAGATGGCTCCGGTCTTTTCCATCTCCACATCAAACAGCTTCTTGACGCGCAGGTCTTTCTTCATGCGCTCCTTGAACGAGGCCGGGGTCATGTTCTCCATCTCGAGAACCTTCTCCAGCGTCATGTCGGCCGGCAGCCGCTTGGTGATATCGGCCACGGCTTTGTCGATATCGGCATCGGTGACGGTGATGTTGCGCTTGGTGGCTTCATTCTCAAGCAGCGTGGTGACGATGAACGACTGGGCGGCCTGGACGCGCATCTGGGTGCGGTAGTTCTCGGCCTGCTCCGGCGGCACCATGGAGGCCACCTGCTCGTACTGCTCGGCCGCCTGCTTGGTCAATTCGCCTTCGGTCAGCTTCTTGTCGTCGATCTGGATCAAGACCTTGCCGGGATCGGCGGAGGGCTTGGCGACGGCCTTGGCGGCCGCAACGGGCTTTACATCCTTGACGACGGACTCCTGCTTGGGCTGTTCTCCCTTACGATTACAACCGGCCGCGATCAAGGCGGCGCAGAGGAGTGCGAAGCTGGCATAACGAAACATCGAACGATCCTGTGACATGAACAGTCTCCTTTTACTTATTCGAATAAACTATCAGAAAGAAAAAATCGTTTCCAGCCAAAAAAACAGGGTCAAAAATGCTTGATGTAAAGCACCATGGAATCGCCGGGGGCATAGTAGTCCCGGATCACGGCCGCCTCGGCGTAGCCGCATTTCAGGTAGAAGCCGCGGGTGGGCAGATAGTCTTCGCGCCCCGAGGTTTCCAGCACGGCCATGCGGCCGCCCCGCTCCCGGATGCAGGTCTCGACATGGTGCAGCAGGGCCCGGCCCAGGCTTCGCTTCTGGTAGGCCGGATCCACGGCGATCCAGTAGATGTCCCAGGTCCCCACCGTGCAGGGTGTGGGGCCGCAGCAGACCCAGCCGGCGACCGTGCCCTCCACCTCGATGACGAACGACTGGTAATGGCCGCCCGGCCCGGCGCGCAGGGCGTCGTCCAGCACCTCGCGGGCGACCTCGATCTCGTCGGGCCTGAAAAAGCCCGTCTTCTGCGTCAGCGCGAGGATGCGCTCGCGATCCGCCGGCTCATTCCGCCGGATCACATGGCCCGCCGTGTGCCCGGCGCGAGGCGCGGCCGGCGCCGGAACCGCGCCGGCCCCCAGCCGGGCCGAGGCGTTGTGCAGCACGATCTCGACAAACGCGCTGAAGGTCACGCCGCCCGCCTCGAGCGCCTTGGCAAAGCCGGCCTCCGGGGCGATGTCCGGATTGGGGTTCACCTCGATGACGGTCAGTCCGCCGGCCTCGTCCATCCGCAAATCGACCCGTGCATAATCGCGGCAGCCCAGGGCCTTCCAGGCCTCGCGGGCGCAGGCGCCGATCCGATCGGCATCGGCCTGGGCCAGGCGGGCCGGCAGCACGCGGGTGGTGTGCTTGTACTCGAACGCCTCCGGATTCCACTTGGCCTCGTAGCCCACGATTCTAGGCCGGTCCGGCCCGAAGTTCGTGAACTCGATCTCCGCCACGGGCATCACGCGCAGCTGTCCGCCGTCCTCCAGGATCGACACGTTGAACTCGCGGGTGCCGCAGAAGGCTTCGATCACGGCCGGCTGGTGGAACGTGTCGTGGACGCGCTGCACGGCCTCCCTCAATTCGGCCCCGGGCCAGGCGGCCACGGAGCGGGCGTCGATGCCCTCGCTGCCGTCCGCGCGGGCGGGCTTGACGATATACGTGCCGGGCGGGAGAAAGGCATCGGGAAGCGGCTGGCCGGGCGCGGCCAGGCGGCCGGCCGGAACGGGGACGCCCGCGGTCGCCAGCACGGCCTTGGCCACGGCTTTATCCAGGGCCAGCTCGAGCGCCGGGGTGTCGTTGCCGGTCACGCTGCGGCCAAAGGCGCGGCAGACGGCGGGAACCAGGTTGGCGTCTTCGGGGCGGCCGGGGAACCCTTCGACGAGGTTGATCACGAGGCGCGCGGGATAGGTGATCAGGAGGGCCGGCAGATCGGAAAGCGTCTTGAGCCCGGCCTTGACAAAAGGCAGATGGAGGTGCTCAAGGGCGGCTTCCACTGCGGCCACTTCGTCCAGAATGCCGCGTTCGCTCTCCGCGTCCGTTTGGGGGGCATTGTAGACCAGCAGAACCGATTCGCCGACTCTCTTCATGTCCCCCGGATCGGGTTAGGCGTCCGGCAGGGGCTTGCGGCCCTGCATGCGGGCCCGGCGGGTCAGCCGCTCGCTGCCCGAGGGCACGAGCGCCGAAACCCGGCCGTTGGCCACCTGCCACACCCCGCGGGCGGCTCCACAGTCCGAGACCGGCGCGGCCTCGGCTTCGGTTCGGTACTGGGGCTCCGGATAGCTCATCATCATTCCCTCGAAGTTCCGAAGCACGGTGTGCGTCGGGCTGGTCGAGACAATGTAGTTGGGCAGCAGGGGCACCTTGCCTCCCCCGTGGGGGGTATCCACCACGAAGGTCGGAATGGCCAGCCCGCTCACGCGGCCGCACAGGTACTCCATGATCTCCAGCCCCTTCGTCAGCGGCGTGCGGAAATGCTCCACGCCCCGGACCAGGTCGCACTGAAACAGGTAATAGGGCTTCACCCGCGACCGCAGCAGGCCGCGGCACAATTGCGCCATCAGCTCCGGATCGTCATTCACGCCGCGCAGCAGCACGGTCTGGTTCCCCATCGGGATGCCGGCGTCCACCAGCGCGCCGCAGGCGGCGATGGCTTCGGGGGTCAGCTCCTGGGGGTGGTTGAAATGCGTGTTGATCCAGATGGGCTGGTATTTCTTCAGCATGGTCGTGAGCTCGGAGGTGATGCGCATCGGCAGCACCACGGGCGTGCGGGTGCCGATCCGGATCAGCTCCACGCTGGGCACGCTGCGGATGGCCTCGAGCAGGCGCTCCAGGACCGGGGTGTCCATCGTCAGCGGATCGCCGCCGGAGATGATGACATCCTTGATCTCGGGGTGCTGCGCCAGGTAATCGTGCACCTGCCGGGTGCGGCAGGCGGAAATGGTGACTTCGCGCGTGCCGGCCACCCGCTTGCGGGTGCAGTGGCGGCAGTACATGGAGCACATGGTGGTGGCCATGACCAGGGCGCGGTCGCGGTAGCGGTGGATCAGGCCGGGAACCGGCATGTCGCTCTCCTCCTCAAGCGGATCGGACTTGAGGAAAGGCGGGTCCATCAGCTCCTGGGCCTGGGGAACGGCCATGCGGAAAATGGGATCCAGATCGTCCATGCGGCGGATGATCGAGGCATAATACGGCGTAATCGCCAGCGGATATTTTTCCGCCACCTCGAGAAGGCCCGGGCTCAGGCTGAGCTCGGGAAAACATTCCTGGAGGGCGCCAATCGACCGGATGCGGTTCCTAACCTGCCATTTCCAGTCATTCCATTTGGGATTGGCTCTATCGATCCGGGAAGCAAAGGAGGAAGACCTTACTTCATCCCGGGGTGCCGCGGCGCGCGGCTGACTAAGCAACGGAGGTTCGTCAATTGTGACCGGACATTCACCAGTTATACCAGTGTCCATCGATTACCTGAGTATCCTTTCCTACTACTACCTGCTCTAGTCGCCTCAATCGGCCCCTACCACTAGGGGTTGTGGCCCGTCTCAATGTTTATTAATTTCAAAGACTACTTCGTTTTGAATAATAGTCAATGCGAACCCTTAAATTATTAATCTTTTTCTCTTACTTTTTCTCGCGCGCAAGGACGCTCTTCAAATACGTCACATAAGCGGCCCCGCCGCCGGCGCGATAACCGGTCTGTTCCACGAGCTTTCCATCGGGATTCAGGATCAGCACGGTGGGAAACCCTTCGATATTATATTGCCTGGACAGCTTCTCGTTCTGCGCCTTGATGGCATCCGGCTGGGGCTTGCTGCGCGGATAGTCCAGCATCACCAGCACGAAGTTCTGGGCGGCGAAATCCTTGAACTCCTTCGTGCTGAACACCTCCTTGTCCAGCTTGATGCACCAGCCGCACCAGTCGGAGCCGGAAAAATCAAGCAGCATATACTTGTTGTCGGCCTTGGCCTTCGCCTTGGCGGCGTCAAAATCGGTCATCCATGCCGTTTCGGCCGATACCGCCGCCTTGGAATCCCCGGGAGTCACGGCCGCCTGCTTCTGCTCCGAGCACGCCACGGACACAAAGGCCATCCAGCTAACCAGAAATAGGAACTTTTTCATCACCATTCTCCTTTGCTTTGTCTTTATTATAGAGAGTCCCGCCCCTGCGTCAACCGCTCTCTTCCCCTATCCCCGGGCCGTCTCGTTCTTGTAGACGCCCATCACGCGGCAGCCGTCGGTCAGGGGCCCCAGCTCATCCAGCACGGCCTTCATGCGGGGGCCGGCGGCATGCTCGGCGGCTTCCAGGAAGAAGCCGTATTCCCACGGCTTGCCCGGCAGCGGCCGGCTTTGAATGAAGGTCAGGTTGACCCCGTGCGCCCGGAACGGCTGCAGGCATTCCAGCAGGGCGCCCGGCCGGTTGGCCAGCACGATATGGAGGAGCGACCGCCAGTCGCCCGCCGCGCCCGCCTCGGGCATGGGCCCGGCCGCGGCCTTCCGGATGACGAGAAACCGCGTGGCGTTGCCGGCGTCGTCCTGGATCGTCTCGGCCAGGACGGTCAGGCCGTAGAGCTTGGCGGCGTACTCGCCGGCGATCGCGGCGGCATCCTTGTGCTCCCGCACGCGCATGGCGGCGTCCGCGGTGCTGCTCATGGCCACGCGCTCGGCTCCGTCAAGGTTCGCGTCCAGCCAGGCCTCGCACTGGGCCAGGGCCTGGGGATGGCTGTAGATGGTCTTGATGCGCCCAAGCGGCGGAGCTTCGCTGGAGCCCAGCAGCGCCTGCCGGACCGGCAGGCTGAACTGCGCCTGCACCAGCACCCAGTCGCAGCGGGCCAGCTGGTCCAGGGTCTGCGTGACCGGGCCCTCGGTGGAGTTCTCCACCGGCACCACGGCCTCGTCCACGCGGGACAGGGAGTCGGGCGCCAGGCTCCAGAACACCTCGCGGGCGGTGCGGCAGGGATAGCCCTCGAAGCCGTCCCGGTAATAGGTCAGGCAGGCCTCGTGGGAATGGGTTCCCTCGGGGCCGAGATAGGCGATGCGTTTCATTTTCTTTTTGGCCGGGGTCATACACTGTGCTCCTGTTTCTGAAAAACAAAAAACCGCGCGTCCGTCTGCCGGACACGCGGTTTGTCTTGTCAGTCGATCCTGGTGGCGATTGCTACCGGGCCGACCGGACCGCAGTGTCCGGCGACCTAAAGTAAAACGCGTACAGGAAGTAACGATTCATGATGGCCTTATCATTCTACAAACCCGCCCCGATGTCAAGCATGCCGACTTTGTGCGAGCGGAGTTCGTCTGCCGGTTGGGCGGATTGCGGCGTTTCGATCAGCAACGGAATGGCGGACCGATTTTGCGATGACGTCGATGACTGGCCGTTTCCGAAACGGCGCACCCCGCATCACGCCACCGCCGGATAAATCGCCATCCCGCTCAGCTGATGGAATTGGAGCGGCGGACGTAGTCGTTGATCGCCGCCAGGGTGCGGGTGTCCTTCTTGATCTTCCGCAGATGCTGGACCACGCCCTCCACGGCCAGGGCCAGCCAGCGCTCCCCCTTTTCGCGGGAGGCCGTCTCCGGCTCGCCCACGACCATCTCGGGATGCCGGGCAATATATTCAACCGGGGTCAGCGCGCTTCCGACATCCGGGCCAAGCATCGTGGGAAAGCTCCGCCCCTTCAGGGCCTCCATCCGGACAAGCTGCGGGCAGGCGACCATCGCCATGCTGGTCTCCCACTCGCAGGCATGCCCCCATTCGGCGCTTTCCTTCGTCTTCATCATCTCGTCCCACCGCCCGGCCTGGGCCGAGAGGCTGTACACCGCGTAAGGTTTTTCCTTTTCCAGCATGCGATCGCAGAACATCGTGTTCAGGGAGGTGTTCCCGCCGTGCCCCTGGAGCAGCACGATCTTCGTGAAGCCGTTCCGGTGGACCTCGTCGCAGATCTGCTCCACATAATCCATGAGGAGATCGGACCGGATATGGATGGCGCCCGGCACCACGCGGGCCGCGGCCACATAGGAATAGGCCAGCGTCGGCAGCACGGCCACCGTTTCAAGGGCCGCGACATGGCGCACCAGGTTGTCGGTCTTGATCGGATCGCACCCCAGCGGAAGATGCGGGCCGTGGCTTTCAATGCTGCCTAGGGGCAGCAGGGCCACCCCTTCGCTCTCCTCCCGCAATTTCGCGAGGGTATCCACCGTATTTTGAATCCAGTAGCAGTCGATCATAGCTCCCCCTCACCTGGTTATGAATTAACGTTTTACCATAAGCCCTGTCCCCTGGAAATAAAACTTGCCCCCGAAGCGTTATTTCTTCATACCTTGCGATGGACGCAACCGGGAGACCCCATGAAGCACCCTTGCCTGATGACCGCCGGACTCGTGATCGCCCTCGCCCTCCAGGCCGCATCCGCCGCCGAGCACAGCATCATGCTCACGGTCAAGAAGGTCAGCGGCAAATCCGACATGACGCACACGCGGGAAATCGCGCCCGCCCGTCAATGGAAGGAAGCCGGCAATCCCGGCATGCGCTGGATGGGCCGGCCCGTTGAAATCGACTTCATCAGCGCCTGCGAGACGCTGGAGATCACGATGCAAAACGCCGCCTCCACCAACGACTCCTTCATCCTGGAATACCTCTTTTTCAAGCAGGATCAGGGAGATAAAACCGAGCTGCTTTCCAAGCGCCAGAAGGTGCCCATGGCCGTGGCCGCCGGCGACTCCCAGACCCTCACGGCGGTCTCGCCCACGCTGAAGTACTCGACCGACTCCGTCCAGGTCGACGGCAAAACGGTCAAGCTGGGCGAAAAGCCCTACGGCTGGGTCGTGATCCTGCGGGATTCCGCCGGCGTCTTCAAGAGCGCGGCCAGCTCGGAATACCTGCGCGAGATCCAGGCTCCCAAAAAGCTGGACCTCCTGCTGGAGCGCTACCCCGCCGCGGCGGAGCGGCCGCCCGCCATTCCCGAAAAATTCCCGAATCGTCCCTTCCCGCCCAGGAGGCCGCCCAATTGAAAGCGTCACTCTCCGCCCTGGCCTTCGCCGTGGTCCTGCTCCTGGCCGCGGGCTGTGAGTTGATCACCCAGACCGACCACACCTCGCTCACCGTCACCGACGGCACGGTCTCCTCCTTCCAGACCCGGCAGGGCAATGTCGTGATCACCGCCCCGGCCCGCACCAACGGCACGGTGCTTCTCCCTTAAGTCGATTTGCCCTCTTTCGCTTCATGCCCCTCCTGTTCTTCATGGTTAAGCTCGCCCCTTCGGGGGGCCCTTTTCCTTATATAAGAATTGCCGTACCCCCTTTTCCCTGTCATGATAGGAGGAGAAGAGGTGCTGATATGAAGCTCGCTTCCATTTTCATTCTCATGGGCGCCCTACTGGCCGTCCCGGCCTTCGCCGAAGCGGTCCGCAACGGCAATGAGTTCGCCCTAACCTACTCCCGGGCCGACGCCGCCGGCAAAAAAGCCCTTCGCCAGGAATACGACAGCCGCCTCCTCACCTTCCGCTTCCTCAAAGTCATTCGCATCGACTCCAACGCCGTCCCCGGCGGCCTGCCCGTCTACACCACCGTGGAGCCCTCCTCCGACTTCACCGTCGTCCTCCACGCGCAGGGCGGCGTCTCCCGCCAGGTGGCCGCCACCGTGGCCACGGGCGATTGCGTGACCGCCAACGGCCGGCTGGTCGCCATCGAAAAAACGCCCCTCACGCTCGTTGTCGAGCCCGCGGTCCTCCGCTCGAAAGACCGCGCCGCCCCCAAGGGCGAAAAGGAACTGCTTCCCGAAATCGATCCCACCGCCGCGAAGTAACCATGAAAAACAGCACTCCAACCCTCCTCCTCGCCGCCGCTTTCGGCTGGCTCCTGTCCAGCGCCTCCGCGCCCGCCTTCGTCCTTTACCAGGGCGATGGCTCCGACGAGCCCGGCTTCGTGGCCCCCAGCATCGGCAAGCCGCCCCCGCCGCCGCCCGCCCACATGGCGTCCGCCGAATCCTACATCCCCTATCCCGGCCCGCCCGTCGTGCCCATGGCCCGGTCCGAAAAGAAAAAGCCGCCCTCGCCGCCCGTCATGTTCACCAAGCTGACCTCCCCCTACGGGCCGGTCGACTGGTGCACCCGGCCCAACGACCTGAACAACCTGCTCAAGAGCATGAAGGAGAACGTCAACGTTCATTTTGTCTGCGAAGTCAAATCGCTGGCTGAAGTCGACCTCGACCCCGACCGCAACCCGATCCTCTACCGCTCGGGCCACTTTCACTTCTCCTTCACCCCCCAGGAACGGGAGCGGCTCCGCCAGTACCTCCTCTCCGGGGGCATGCTGATTTTCAACACGGGCATGGGCTCCAAGCCGTTCTACACGTCGGCCATCGCCGAGCTGCAGGCCATTTTCCCCGAAGCCCCGCCCCGCCGCCTCGGCCCCGATCACCCCGTGTTCCACTCCTACTACGACCTCAACCGCGTCGACTACCGCTCCGGCGTCCGCAAAGCCGGCTACGGCGGCTCCGAGCCCTGGTTCGACGGCGTCTCCATCGGCTGCCGCACCGTGGCCATCGTCTCGCGCTGGGGCATGGAGATCGGCTGGGATGCCGTGGAAGACGACACGATGATGGGCTACTCCATCGAATCGGCCCGCCAGCTCGGCGTGAACCTGATGTCCTACGCCATCGCGGAGCGCGCCTGGGCCAAGGGCGCCGCCCACGCGATGAAGCTTCTCGACGCCTCGTCCCCCTCCATGGGCAAGATGAGCATGGCCCAGGTCATCTATGACGGCGAATGGAAGACGCGCCACGCCGGCCTCTCCGTCCTGCTGAACCAGTTCAACCAGAAGACCGAAATCCCCGTCAAATTCGCCCACGCCGAGCTGCGGCTCACCGACCCGCGCCTTTTCGACAGCCCGCTGCTCTACATGACCGGGCACGAGGACTTCACCCTCAAGGAGGAGGAGGCCGTGGCCCTGCGCGAATACCTCAAGCGAGGCGGCTGCCTGTTCGCCGAGGCCTGCTGCGGCCGCAAGGCCTTCGACGCGGCCTTCCAGCGCGAAATCGCCCGCGTGCTGCCCGGGGTGCCGCTCGCGCCCATCCCGCTCCGCAACGGGCTTTTCACCATGCCCAACCCCCTCGCCTCGGTCGGCGTCACCCCCGCCCTCGCCGCGCAGCTCGGCAACCGCAACGCCATCGAGCCGCGCCTGATGGGACTCGATCTCTCGGGCCACTTTGCCGTGATCTACAGCCCCTTCGGCCTTTCCGGGGGCTGGGAGCTTTCCCAGAGCCCCTACGCCTTCGGTTACGATGACGCCAGCGCCATGAGAATCGGCGAGAATATCCTGATGTATGCGATTACCCAATAAACGCTCCGCCATCCTCCCGCTCCTCCTGGCGCTCGCGCTCCCGGCCCTG
>CAXNFL010000014.1:0-18000 GCA_964201555.1 Kiritimatiellia bacterium | reverse complement strand
TGAGCGGCCGTGTGGAATCCGTCAACCCCGGGAAGCCCTGGTTTCTCCACCCGGGCGGGCTCGCCGGCCTGCTCGCGGTGGTCGTGCTGGCCGCCCTGATGCCCAGCGCGGAGAGCCTGTGGATCGACGAGACCAGCACCGTCCGGTTCGCCGAGCAAGCCACCCTGTCCGATTTTGCGGCCCTGTTCCATGCGGAGAAGGGCTCCGAAGTCCAGATGCCGCTCGGGATGCTGGCCTTCTGGGGGTGGCAGAAACTGGCCGGTTCCTCGGAATGGGCCCTTCGGGCCCTCAACATCGGATGGACGCTTCTCGCGGCCTGGGCCCTCTTCCTCACCGGAAAACGGCTTCGCCTGCCGCTGCTCCCGCTCTGGTTCATCGTCCAGCCGTTTCTCTGGTACTACGCCAACGAGGCGCGGCCCTACGTCATGCAGATCGCCGGCTCCGCCTGGCTCCTGCACGGCATGATCACCGCCGTCCAGACCCGCGCCGCCGGGTCTTCCTGGGCCGCCTCCTTTTTGCTCGGGGCGCTGCTGATGGCGGGCGCCTCGCTGCTCGGGGCCGTGCCTCTTTTTTCGGCGGTCGTCCTCACCGGCGGCGGGCTGATGATCCTCCGCGCGAGGCCCTCCCGGGCCGCCCTCCTCATCCTCGGCCTCGGCGTCCTGCTCCTGGCCCCCCTGGGGCTCTACTACCTGCACACGCTTAAGCAGGGGGCCGGCGGGGCGAAAATTTGGACGGTGGGCGGCGTCAACGCGGCCTTCGCGGGTTACGAGCTGGCCGGCTTCAGCGGGCTCGGCCCGGGCCGGCTGGAAATCCGGGAGGCGGCCCGCGCCGGAACGGCGGCCCTCCTGGGCGTTCTCAAGCCCTTCGGCCCCGGCCTCGCCGCGCTGGCGTTTCTGTATGCCGTCCTCGGGGTTCGCCTGAAAAACGCCTTCCCGCCCGCCCGCTCGCCGGCCCTCGCCCTGACGCTCCTGCAGGCCGGCCTGACCCTCGCGCTGCTGGCCGCCGCCGCGCTCCTGGTGAAGTTCCCCTTTTGGGGAAGGCACCTCGCCCCCGTGCTGCCCTGCGTGGCGGTCCTGATCGCCTGGTGCGCCGACCGGCTGGCCCGCGATTTTTCCGGCTCCCCCCAGGCCCGGCTGGTCCCGGCCCTGCTCTTCACCCTCCTGCTGGCCTCGTCCCTCAGCCTGCGCTTCGCCGATCGGCACCGGAAGGACGATTACCGGCTGGCCGTCGGGATTGCCCGGGAAGCCCTCGGGGAGGGCCTTCAAGTCGGCTGGGCCGCCGACGAGGTGACGGCCCGCTACTACCGGGCGCCGTTCGACGCCCCGCGCGGGCCGGGCCGCCTCTACGCCCTCCACCCCGGGCAGCCCGACCTGTTCGCAGCCGACCTCGCCGGCCCCGCGCCCGATCTCGTGATTCTTTCGAAGCCCGACCTGTTCGATCCCCAGGGCCGTCTCGCCGGCTGGCTGCGCGACCAGCGGTATGAACGCCGCTACCACTTGCACGGCTTTGTGGTCTGGGCCAAACCGTCGCGGCCCCCCTCATGACCCCGCCCACCCCACCCCGTTACCGCGTGGTCGATGTGGCCATCAGCGCGCTCACGCTGGAGGACGCCGTGCCGCTCCTGCTCGACTGGATCAAAAAAAGGGACAAGCGCTACCTGAGCGTGTGCCCGGCGGACACCATCCTGCAATGCCACGACCGGCCGGAGCTGGCGGCGATCGTGAACGGGGCCGGGCTCGCCGTGCCCGACGGCATGCCCGTGGTCTGGCTGGGCCGCCTCCGGGGCCTGCGGGTCGGCCGCGTCTACGGGCCCGACCTGATGCTCGCCCTGTGCGACCAGGGGCGCGCGGCCGGCGTCCGCCACTATTTCTACGGGGGGACCGACGCGCTCCTCCAGGCCTTGTCCGGAAAGCTCGCCGCCCGGTTCCCCGGCCTTCTCGTCGCGGGCTCCTGGGCGCCCCCGTTCCGCCCCCTGACCGAGGCGGAGGAGGAATCGGTCGCAGCCCGCATCAACGAGGCCCGGCCCGATATCGTCTGGGTGGGCATCGGCACGCCCAAGCAGGATTTCTGGGTGGCCCGCTTCCGGGATCGCCTGGAGGCCCCGGTCCTGATCCCCGTGGGCGCGGCGTTCAACTTCCACGCCGGGACGGTCCGGCAGGCCCCCCGCTGGCTGCAGCATTCCGGCCTGGAGTGGCTGTTCCGCCTGATCATGGAGCCGCGGCGCCTCTGGAAGCGGTACCTGATCGGCAATCCAAGGTTTGCCTTCCTGGTGCTGAAACAGTTATGCTGGCCGGGAAAAGACCCGTGGACGAACCCGCAGAGCCCCCCTTAAGCCATGCGAACGATTCTCATCATCGGATCCGGTTTCTTCGGCGCCACCGTGGCGGAGCGCTGCGCTTCCCGCCATGGCTGCCGGGTCATCGTGCTCGAAAAGCGCGACCATGCGGGCGGCAACAGCTACTCCGCGCCCTGCCCCGAAACCGGCATCGAAGTGCACCGCCACGGCTCGCACATTTTCCATACCCACCTGCCGGAAGTCTGGGACTACGTCCGCCAGTTCGCCGCTTTCAACGACTACCGGCATACGGTCTGGACGCGCCTGGGCGATCGCATTTACCCGATGCCGATCAACCTGGCCACCCTGAACGAGTTTTACGGAACGGCGATGAGCCCCGACGAGGCCCGCCTCCGGCTGGCCCGCGAAATCGAGGCCACGGGCATCACCTCTCCGCGGAACCTCGAGGAAAAGGCGCTGTCCCTGATCGGGCGCCCCCTCTACGAGGCCTTCATCCGCGGCTACACGATCAAGCAGTGGGGCGCCGATCCGACGCAGCTGCCCGCCGATATCATCACCCGCCTGCCCGTCCGCTTCAATTACAACCTGCGCTACTACAACGACCCGTTTCAAGGCATCCCCCTCGACGGCTACGGACGCCTGATCGCCCGCATGCTCGACCACCCGGCCATCGACGTGCGCCTCGCCGCCGACTACTTCGATCTCCGGCACACCCTGCCGCCCCATGACCGGCTCGTCTACACGGGCGCCATCGACCGGTATTTCGATTTCGCCTTCGGCCCGCTCGGCTGGCGCAGCGTCCGCTTCGACAGGCGCGTGCTCGAGACGGATGACTTCCAGGGAACCTCCGTTCTCAACCGGGCCGATGCCGGCGTTCCCTTCACCCGCACCCACGAGTTCAAGCACTTCACCCCCGAGCGCTCCTTTCCCGGCCGCACGGTCGTGGATCATGAATATGCCGGCGCCAGCGGCCCGGCCGAGGAGCCCTACTACCCGATGCGGACGGAGGACGACCTGCGCCGCCTGGCGCTCTACCAGGCCGAGGCCGGGCGGCTCGCCCCCCGCGTCCTCTTCGGCGGCCGCCTGGGCTCCTACCAATACCTGGACATGGACGACGCCATCGCCGCCGGCCTCGCCTGCGCGGAACAAATCGGGCAAACCCTGCCCTTCGGAGAACAATCATGAGCCTCCCCCTCGACCTGGCCGTCGTCATGCCCGTCTACAACGAGGAGGCCTGCATCGCGGGCGTGCTCGGCGACTGGAAGGCCACGCTCTCCACGCTTCCGATCCGGTTTCTCATCATCGTGCTGAACGACGGCTCCCGCGACAACACCGCCGCCGCCCTGCGCCCGTTTGAATCGGACCCCCACTTCCAGGTTATCCACAAGCCGAACTCCGGCCATGGGCCCACCATCCTGCAGGGCTACCGGGAAGCGGTCCGGGTGGCCGACTGGGTCTTTCAATGCGACAGCGACGACGAGATGCCCGCGAAGGATTTCGTCCGCTTCTGGGCCGTCCGCGATTCCTATGACGCCCTCTTCGCGGTCCGCCATCACCGGCAGCAGCCGTGGGACCGCTGGCTGATCACGCGGTTTTCCCGGCTCCTGACGGGCCTGCTCTTCGGCTTCGGGGTCACCGACGCGAACGCGCCCTACCGCCTTTTCCGCCGGGAGGCCCTGGAGCGTTTCCTGCCGCTTCTCCCCGACAACACCTTTGCGCCGAACCTCGTTCTTTCCGGCGCCTCCGTCCGGATGGGCCTGCGCGTGAGCAACATCCCGGTCCCGCACGCCAACCGGAAGACCGGCAAGCCGTCTCTCGCCAACTTCAAGCTGTGGAAGAGCGCGCTCCTCGCGTTCCGGCAAACCTGGTCCCTCCGCCGCCTTTTCCGCAACGCCGTCCCCTAGCAGCCCCGGACACGCTTTGCCTTCACTTTCGCGCCTAATCCGAGTATCCTATACGAATGGCATTATCCCGAAAACAGAGCACCGCCTGGGTGCGGAACCCGGTCGTCTACAGCCTGGCCGCCCTGTTCATGTTCATCGTCTTCCTGTACGGATTCAACGGCAACACCGAACAGGTCGACATCCAGGGCCGCTCCGCCATTCGCTGGATGACCTCCCGCTGGTCCGGCAATGTCGCCACGGACATGTCGCTCGGCTGGCTGATCCCCCTCGTCTCCCTCTATGCGGCCTGGCTGAGAAGGGCTTCCCTCCTGAAAGCCGAACTCGCCCCGGACTGGCGGGGAATCTTCGCGGCCATGCTGGCCTTCGGCCTTTACTGGGTCGGCAGCCAGGGGGGGCAGACCCGCATCACCCTGCTCTCGCTCATCCTGCTGCTCTGGAGCATCCCGTTCGCCTTCTGGGGCTGGGGCGTGGCGCGGCAGCTCATCTTCCCCGTCGGCTACCTGATCTTCTGCGTCCCCATGAGCTTTCTCGACTCCCTGACCTTCCCGCTCCGCCTGCTGACCGCCGCCATTTCCACGGGCGTCTTAAACGGGCTGGGGCTGGAGACGGCTCGCACCGGCACCGCCATGCACTCGGCCGTCGCCGGCGGATTCAGCTTCGAAATCGCCGACCCCTGCAGCGGCCTGCGCTCGGTGCTGGCCATGACGGCCCTTACGGCGGCTTTTTCCTATTTCACGATGAAGGGCCCGGTCCGCCGGCTGCTCCTTTTCCTCTCCGCCGTCCCCCTCGCCGTGGCGGGCAATATCGTCCGCCTGGTCATGATCGGCCTCGTGGCCCTGGCCTTCGGACAGGATAAGGCCCTGGGGTTCTACCACGACTACTCCGGCTACGTCTTCTTCTTCGCCGCCACGGCCTTCATGGTCGGCGCCTCCGCCCTGATTAACCGCGATTGGAAAACCTCATGGTCCACCGTCCGTTCCAAGCTTCACGCCGCGCCGCGTGCCTGATCCTTCCGCTGCTCGCGGGAGCGGCCGCGCTGTGGATGTGTTTCGCCCCTCCGGTCAGCATGACCGGAACGGAACGCCTCCGCATGGATCTGCCGGCGCAAATCGGCCCCTATGACAGCCAGGTGATCCTGCACTGCCAGAACGACCAGTGCCGCCAATCCTTCCCCGTGGCCTCGGAGTCCGCCCTTGCCGCCTGCCCCGTCTGCGGGGGCGCCCTTTCAACCCTGGCCCGCAGCGAGCGCGAGATTCTCCCCGCCGACACCCGGATCGCCCGCCGCCTCTACCAGGCGCCGAACCTGCCGTTCTATACGGTCACGCTCGTTCAGGCGGGCTCCGATCAACGCAGCATTCACCGCCCCCAGCAATGCCTGCCCGCCCAGGGCTACCACATTGACCGCGAATATGCGGAAACCCTCACGCTGGCCGCCAATCACACCCTGACGGTGACGGTCATCGATGTCCGCATGGGACCCGATCCGGACAGCCGGTTCGGCTTCGCCTACTGGTTCGTCGACGCCCGGCACGAAACCCACTCCCATTACGTGCGCCTCTTCTGGACCCTTTTCGATCGCCTCTTCCGGAACACCGCCTCCCGCTGGGCCTACATTGCCATCACGGCCGGCGAACCCCTCGACACCCCCGAAAGCCGCGAGCGCCTCACCGCCTTTCTCGGCCCCTTCCTGGCCGCTGTTGAAACCCCACCGGCGGGCTCCTGATGATCCCCGTCTCCTTCGCCCGCTGCGCCTCGTATGACCAGGCCTTCGCCGCCGTGAGCCGCGCGCTCGACGCGCTGGGCGGGCCCGGCCGCTTTTTCCGCCCCGGCCAGCGCGTGCTCCTCAAGCCGAACCTGCTGGCCGATGCATCGCCTGAACAGGCCATCACCACGCATCCGGAGATCGCCCGCGCCGTGATCCGGATCGCGCGCGCGGTCGGCGCGGTGCCCTCGGTGGCCGATAGTCCGTCGGGCGCCCTCCGCGTGCGCGAGGTCTGGGAAAAAACCGGATTTCGCGCCCTGTGCGACTCCGAAAAGGTCCCCCTGGTGAACCTCGAGCGGGCCGGCTCCCGGTCGTTCACCTGCGCCGGAACCCGGGTGGCCGTGGCCCTGCCGGTCCTGGAGGCCGACCTGGTGGTCAACCTGCCCAAGGTCAAAACGCACACCCTGACCGTCTTCACGGGCGCGGTCAAAAACCTCTACGGCACCCTGCCCGGCTTCCAGAAGGCCACGCTGCACAAGCTGTTTCCCTCGGCCGACGAGATGAGCCGCCTCGTGGCGGAGCTGTCGGCCATCATCCGCCCCGGCCTCTCGATCGCCGACGGCGTGATCGGCATGGAAGGCAACGGCCCGGCCGGCGGCGAGCCGGTTGCCCTGGGCTTTGTGGCCGCCTCGGAAAATCCAGCGGCGCTCGACGCCGCCCTCTGCCGGGTGCTCGGCATTCCCCTGAAAGCGGTGCCAATCTTCCGCCATCTGCCCGCGGAGCTCTGGAAGGAAACACCGCTGCTCGGTGAGCCGCCCGAGCCGGGAACGCGAACGCTGCGCCTGCCGGGGACCTGGAAAAGCCGGCTGATCCCGCGCCCGCTGGTCCACCTGTTGGCCCCTCTATTCTGGATCCGCCCGGTTCTCGACAGCGCCCGCTGCATCCGCTGCGGCCGTTGCGCGAAAGCCTGTCCCGCCGAAGCCCTGGTTTACGAAACGAGGACCGTGCCCCGCCTTCTCGGTTCCCGCTGCATCGGCTGCTGCTGCTGCCACGAGGTCTGCCCCGTGAAGGCCATCCGCATGGCCGAAAGTCCCCTCATGCGCCTCGTCAGCCGCGGCCGCCTGGTTTCATCGTAAGGAAGTCCCCCATGCCGTCCCTCAAATACCGCCTTGAGTTCGCCGCGCTGATCAGCGTCAAGGCGCTCGTCAACCGCCTGCCGTACAAGGTCGCCCTCGCCCTCGGCTGGCTCCTCGCGGTCATCGGGTTCCGCCTGCTCCGCTTCCGCCGGGCCGAGGCCGTGCGCCGGATCCGCAGCGTGTTCGGCGAGGCCGTCACGCCCCGCCGCGCCGAGGAGATCGCCTGGGAAGCGTTCCTCAATTTCCTTTTCACCGGCATCGAATCCATGCGCGGCGAGCGCGTGGACCTGGCCTGGTTCCATGAGCACCTGGATGACGCGGGGTTCTTCGACACGCTGACCCGCCTCACGGGCGAAAGCCGCGGCGCCGTGCTGGCCCTTCCGCATATGGGATCCTGGGAGCTGGCCGGAGCGGGCTGCCGGGTCCACGGGGTGCCCCTCTTCTCCATCGCGGCCAAGCAGAAAAACCCGCTGTTCAACGACTACCTCAACCGGCAGCGCGCCAACTCGGGCATCGATATCCTGGTCCGCGGCGAAGGCTCGCTCAAGCAGGTCCTGCGCAACTTGAAGCAGGGGAAGCACTTCGCCATCCTGCCCGACGTGCGGATGCCGACGCCCGGTCTTCTTGTACCCTTTTTAGGATCAACGGCCAACGTGGGGGCCGGCATGGCGCTCTTCGCCCGGCAGGCGGGCGCGCCGCTCTACCCCGTCCTGCTGGTGCGGAAGGGCTGGGCCCACCACCGGCTGCGGCTGCTCGACCCCGTGCTGCCCGATCCCGCCGCCCCGCGCGACGCGGACCTGCTGCGGATGACGGCGGAGGTGTTCGCCCGGTTCGACCAGGCGATTCGGGATAATCCCGGCCAGTGGTTCTGGTACAACAAGCGGTGGATCCTGGATCCCGTGACACCGGATCCGGCCCCCTCACAGCCGCCAGTATGAATATTTCGCCGGGACCCGGTCCGGGTTGATGGCGGATTTGATGTCCACCACCACGCCTCCGTCGACCAGCCCCGCCAGCAGCTGCTCCACCGACTCCTTCAGGTAAGCCTGGTGGGCCACGGCCAGCACCACGGCATCCAGCCGGCCCCAGGTGCTACGGTCGGTCAGCTCGATCCCGTACTCATGCCGGGCCTCCATCGGATCGCCCAGCGGATCGTGCACCACGCACTCCACGCCGAACTCCTCCAGCTCCTCCACGATGTCCGGCACGCGGCTGTTGCGCAGGTCCTTGACGTTCTCCTTGAACGACAGCCCCAGGACGCCGACCCGCGCCCCCTGCCGCATGAGCCCCTGGCTCGCCAGCAGCTTCAGGGTCTTCTGCGCAATCCACATGCCCATGCTGTCGTTGATCCGCCGGCCCGACAGGATCACCTGGGGATGATACCCCAGCTCCTCGGCCTTCCAGGTCAGGTAATACGGATCCACGCCGATGCAATGGCCTCCCACGAGCCCCGGCCGGAAGGGCAGGAAGTTCCACTTGGTGCCGGCCGCGGCCAGCACGTCCGACGTGCGGATGCCGATACGGTCGAAAATCATGGACAGCTCGTTCATGAGGGCGATGTTCAGGTCGCGCTGGGTGTTCTCGATCACCTTCGCCGCCTCGGCCACCTTGATCGACGGCGCCCGGTGCAGGCCGGCCTTCGCCACTTTTCCATACACCGCGGCGACGCGCTCCAGAGACTCGGCATCCTGCCCCGAGACCACCTTGATCACCCGCGCCAGCGTATGCTCGTGATCGCCGGGATTAATCCGCTCGGGCGAATAGCCGAGCTTGAAGTCAACCCCCTGGACCAACCCCGACACCTTGGCCAGGATCGGCCCCATGAACTCCTCCGTGACGCCCGGGTATACCGTCGACTCCAGCACCACGATGGAGCCCGGCCGCAGGGCGCGCCCAATCACCTCGGCGGCGGCGCGGACGGGCTTCAGGTCAGGCTGCCGGGCCAGGTCGACCGGCGTGGGCACCGCCACGATGAAAAAGGTCCGATCCTTCAGCCGCTCCGGATCATTCGAAAACTGGAGGGAGGAACCGCTAAGATCGGAGACGGCTATTTCCCCGGCGGGATCGATCCCCTTTTTCAGCGACTCCACCTTCCACGCCTGGATGTCGAAGCCCAGCACATCCGGGCATTCGCGCGACAGACCCAGCGCCAGCGGCAACCCCACGTAGCCCAGGCCCAACACAACGATTTTTTCATCACTCATTGGGATTCTCCTGTATTTGTTTTGCCCGAACTTCAACATCGATCACCTCGTAAGCCACCGCCTGGATAATTCCGCTCGGCGGAAATAGCCGGATCGGATAGCCTTCCAGCGCCACGCAGGCATCCCCGAACTCCCAGCCCAGCGGGATGTTCAGCGCATTATCGGAAGCGGGCCGCCAGGCGGCGTCGGGATGCTCTCCACACAGATAGATGACCCGGGCTTTCTTTTCCTTGAACAGCGGCGGGCATTCGGGATCCTCCCCGTGATAGCCCAGCCGCAGCACCAGCGCGCCCTCGGCCGTGCGGGCCAGGAAGGCCTTCCGCTGGTTCTCCAGAAACGGATGAAGCTCGATCGGCTGCGCCCACACGGCATCCTCGCGCTTGCCGATATATGAGCCGGGCATGTGGCCCGCCCAGGCGACCACCGTCTTGCGGCCCGCCTGCTGCTCCGCCGCGATCAGATCCGCCGCCTGCACCAATTTAGGCAGCTCTTCGCTCTTCAGCTTTTTAACCAGGGCCCGGATCTGGCCGATGTAGGCCTTGGCCAGGACGCCCGCCGGCTGCGGCGGAACCTTGAACTCCTCGTGAAATTGCACCTTGCCCAAATAGCGCCCCCCCCAATCCTTGCCGTCCGGGAAGCTGTACGATTTCCACATCGCGGGCATCTTCCCCCGCCGCGTCAGCGCCGCAACCGTCTCGGCCGACAGCATCCAGCCGTGCAAGGCGTTGGCCACGTGGTTCATGTGACCCGACAGCTCGCCGTCGCCCAACTCCACCACCCGGTCATCCGCCCCATACCCGGAGTCGAAAAAGGCGCCGTACGTGGCGGCCGTTTTGGAAAGGTCCGGATGGCGGCGGGGCCCGAAGCCGATCACCCACGCTCCGCGCGCCTTCTCCTTCTCGACCAGCGCGAGATCCTTCGTCCATGGCGGCCAGTCGAAACCGACAAATATCACGTCATTCGACTTTTCGGCTTCCGTTCGGTCCTTTTTCCAAACGCGGCCCAAACCCATATTGATAAAGCCGCCCGCCCGCCCGGTAACCTCGGGCCCCAGGCACTGATTCCCCCACCAGGCGATGAACGTTCCGCCCTGGATATGGCGGTCGGCCATCGTTTCCGCGGCCGCCACATAGGGGTCCAGCTCCTTCTCGGCCTTGTCGCACAGCCGCAGCACGGCGTCCAGATAGCGGGCCGCGGGGCTTTGATCGAGGGACGGTTCAGCCGTCTGAGCGTTCATACTTGTCCCTATTATAAAGACGACGAATCCAACCGCGATTTTCTGAAAACATCCGTTCATTCTGTCACTCGTTTTTCCAGCTCCGCATAGCGCGGAAGCATCTGTGTGTAAACCTGGTGGGCGGCCCAATCGGGATCCACGGCCTTCACGGCGCCGGGCATGGCCGGCACCACCTCGGCAAAGGGAACCCAGCCGCCCGCCGCGGCGCAGCGCCAGCCGTGCAGGGCCCGGTAAGCCGCGCCCAGGCCGGCCGAGTTCGAAACGTCGCCCGTGAAAACCGGCACGCCGAACACATCCGAAAGAATGCGAAGCACGGCCTTGTCCACCGACGCCCCGCCCGTGGCCAGCAGGCTCGCGGGCCGCAGGCCGATCGTGGCGCCATGCAGCCGCATCGAGAGGAACTGGCCTTCCAGCACGGCGCGCGCCTCCTGCGCCGGAGTGAACGCCGCGACCGGCTGGCCGTCGGGTCCGAACCGGAACGTGCCTGTCTTCAGGATGGGCGGCGTGATCTCCGGCTCCTGGATGTAGAAGCCGATGCGGCCGCCATTGCCGGGCGCCGTCTGGCTGACCAGCTCGCCATAGGCGTCCCAGGTCGCCGCCTTCACGTCGCGCCGCACGGCTTCGCGGGTCAGCGAGCCGTTCTTGTAGCAGATCATGGCCATGTAGCCGACCGGGTCCACGGGATTCACGAAGATGTGCCCCTCGCGGCCAGAGGGCCGGGGCTCCGTGAGCGTTCCGAAAACGGTGTCGCTGGTTCCCAGGCTGATGGCGATGTCGCCCGGCTTCCGCAGGGCCAGCCCGGCAAGGCTGCTGGGATTGTCGCCCGTGGCGGCGATGACGAGGCAGTCGGGCGCGAAACCGACCCGCTCCGCCAGCGCGGTAGCAATCGGCCCCACCACGGTATGCGAGGCGGCGGGAGCGCCAAGCCGCTCCTCCAGCCCCGGGGCCGTCAGGTCGAGCGACTTCAAATCCCAGGCCTTGCAGCGGATATCCAGCAGGTTCATACCGGAGCCGTCGCTCCAGTCGATCGGCGCGTAGCGACCGGCCAGGAGGCTGGCCACAAACGAGGAGACGAGCCCGATCCGCTCCGTCTCGGCGTAGGCGGCCGGCTGCAGGCGGGCGACCTTGGCGATCTGGTTGCCCGTGAAACGCTCGTACGCGCGCGAGCCGGTGACGTCGGCCACCGCCTGCGCACCGCCCAGGGCGGCCTCGCGGGCACGGCACTCCGCCGTGGTGCTGGAGTCCATCCAGATGGGAGACTCCGCGACGGAAAAAGCATCGGCCATCTGATCGCGCAGGGAACGATCCGGCCGCAGCCCGGCAAGCTTGGCGGCCGCGCCCTTTTTCCAGAACACACTGCCATGCTGCTGGCCGGAGGCGGAGATGGCGGCCACGGCGCTGAACGGGAACCGGGCCTCTTTCAGGCGGACAAAGAGAAGGTCCAGCGCTTCCACCCACATCAGCGTGGGCGCGGTGACCGTGAGGCGGTCGGACCCGTGATGGACGCCGCCGCTTGTTCCGTAGGCGGGCAAATCGGAGTCGAATTTGACCCCGGCTTCGCACACGATGCGGAGCGACTCATCCACCGCCACGGCTTTCAGCCCCTGGGTGCTGGAATCCAATCCCAAAAACAAACGCGTCTGCTTCGTCATGCTCTGCTCCTGCCCCTTTTACCGGATCTTCCACTCCCGCTCATGCAATCCCTTGGCCGACTTGAAATTCCACTCCCGCTTGCCCGCCTTGAGCACCGCCCGGGTCGGCTCGATGTGAATCGTCATCGACTCATCGGGCTTGCGGGCCGCCCATAGGTTGGCCAGGAGCAGGGCTTTTTCGGCCCCGTCTCCCCGCCGGTAATTCCACACCTCGTCCGGCTGGGCCAGGCGGGCGGCTCCGTCATAAATGGATTCTTCGGGAAGCCCCTGCACCGCCTCCACCACGCCCTCGTCGCAGAGTTCACGGGCCATATCAACGCACACCGGATTGCGCTCGATGGCGGCTTTGACAAACGGCTCGGATTCGGTGCGGTTGAGGTCGCGATAGGCATAAAACGCCATGTCGGCCACCGTATTTTTTGAGCGGATGCTTTCCAGCCGCTCGAGAATCTCCTCCCGCCGCATGCCGACGGAAATGCCGAGGGGTGCCTCGTACCCGCCGAACTGCTTCTCCTCCGCCACGGGAAGACGGGGCGTCACACGGCAGAAGCGGATCAGCGCCTCGATCGCGTTCTGCGCGTTCAGGCAGCCGCAGGAGAATTGCTCCCGCAACTCCTCCACCGCCTTCGGGTCCGAAAGCGAAATAGCGCGGCTTTTCGCGAAAGACTCCAGGTCGTTCAGCACAATGCGGTCTTTAAGGGGGGATGACTGGAACGGCTCGAGCTCCATGTCGGCCAGCAGCTTCTCGCGCGTCTGGTCGGTGAACTGGAACGACGATCCGGTCTCGAAGGCGAAGACCGTCTCAACGCCCACGTAATGATCGACGCCCCTGATGGGCCAGCGGAACTGGAAGCACTTCTGGTAGTCGCGGGCATGGCGCAGGAAATTGCCCAGCAGCTCCACATTGAAGCCGGCGTTGAGGAACTCGATCAGCTTGCCGCTGAACCGGGAGTAGACCGCCCGATCGATGGTGGCCTCCTTGAACAGCGTGTGGATGTGGCCGCTCTCATGGCAGACCAGGGTAATGCGCTCGTTTTCCAGGGCGCGCCGGGCTTGGGCCGAGAGGCCGGTCCCGTTGAACCACATGGTCTTGGTCACCAGCCGGCGGTTGTTGGTCAGCACGCCGTCGTCCACATCGATGAAGTTCTGCGAGTGGAGCGGCGTGGCCATCATGTAGATGTCCGCGAGCGGAATCTCCGAGACGAGGAAGAGGGCGGAGGCGTAGAGCGCGGCCAGCGACACGCATTCGCCGGCGCCGGTGGAGAAGCCCGGCTTGTGCACGAAGGCGTCCATGGCCTCCACGGTTTCGGTCTTCCAGTAGGGAATGACGTTGCCGGCGTACTTATCGAGGCCGAAGTGGGTCCGGATATCGATATCGAAGTAGTACTTGTCCCCCTCGTAGCCGAAGAGGGCATTGGACTGGCGGAGGGCGTCCTCGTCCACGGCGCCGCGAAACCGCGCCAGCTCCCGCTCCTTGGTCGTCATGCCCCACGTGTCCAGGTCCAGGTTGAACGCGTAGTGGTCCATGATGTACTGCTTGAGGCGGGTCACCCGACGGTAGGTCTTCTTCTCCTTCTTCGCGAACCAGGCATCCTCCCGCCATTTCCATAGGCTGGGCGAGAGGATGTTGGCCAGCACCAGGGCGTACATCAGGTCGGGGAACAGGAACAGCTCCATGTCCGACAGCGTGACGGCCGAGGATTTTTTTTCCAGCAATAAGGTCTCCGAATTCATCGGTGAATAGTATCCGGAGGCCGCCCCGTTCGCAATGGGGAAACTAGAACAGCACCGTGACCTTGGCGCCGACGATGTTGGAGTCGGTCCAGACATCGCTCTTCAGCGTGGAGCGGCCCATGAAATAGAGCTCGGTCTTCAGCCAGGCGACCGGCTCGAACCCGAAGCCCGCGGCCGCGCGGCTTTCGTTAAACAGCTGTTCGTCGAAGGAATAGTAGAGCTCCTCCTCGATGTACGGGCGGATCTTGTAGGCGGTCACGCCCTTGGTGAGCTGCAGGCGCAGGCGGTCGCGGTAGCGCCACTCATCGTTCGCGGCCTCGCGCAGCCGGTATTCCATGCGGCTGCGGTTGCTGAGCGTCAGGGGGCCGGCGTCGCCCTTGATCTGGACGGTCAGCTTCGGCACCGTTTCATCCAGCCATTTGCCCGACTTCTCCTGCTGGATGTACTCGACGCTGGGCGTCACGTCCAGCCAGGGCGCGGCTTTCCAGGTCAGGGACGGCTCGTAGGCCTGGTAAAAATAGTCGCTCATGCTGTCGCCCCACCGGGATCCGGTGTCGATTCCGACCCGCACATCCTTCCCCAGCCCGGACTCCGCCCCGGCGTTCAGCCAGAGCTGGGAATCCCCCTCCCGGAAGGCCCACGCCTGGGTTGCCGCCGCCACAAGAAGTCCCGCCGCTATCATTTTCCTGCTCATCATCAGTCCCTTTCTTTTCTCAATGAGCGTTCCAGCTCGCCCCAAGGTTCACCGCCTATGATCTACTTACTCTACCTTTTTAGTAGACAATAGCAAATGGCCGACCGCATGCAATCACTTTTTTCGGCGCACAAGGCTAAAAGTATTGGGAGGGCGAGGTTCCACCCGAGCCTCGTGCGCCTCTCACCGCCCGCCGCCCTTCACTCCACCCCGAGAAAAGACTCCACATTATCGGGCGTGATGATGTCCTTTTCCGCCGCCGGATAAGCGTTCGTGAACGTCTTTGGAATGCGTGCCTTGCCGCCGTTTTTCCACTTGAACTCATACGCGGCCAAGCCTCTTGGCGTCTCCTCAAGGTAATCGATTTCCTTCTGATCCGTGGTGCGCCAAAAGTAACCTCGCGCATCGGATTCATCCGCCAGCAGCTTCTTTCGCCGTTCCGCTTGCAGGTAATTCTCCCACAGAACACCGGTATCGGTCCGCGACTCCAGCGGCAGAAAGTTTCCCAACACAGCGTTGCGGATGCCGCAATCGCAGAAATAGATCTTCCGACTCTTTTTAATCTCGTTTCGATGGTTTCGCGAAAAAGCGGGCAAAACAAAAATCACATAGGCCTTTTCAAGAAGATCGATGTATTTTTCGACCGTTTTCTGGTCCGCCCCGACCAATTGCCCCAGTTCATGAAAAGACACTTCCGCTCCGCACTGCAACGCCACGGCTCGAACGATCTTTTCGAGCAAAACCGGCTTCTTGATCTGCTCCAGCATGAGAAGATCTTTGTATAAGTAACTGCCAGCCAACGAACGAAGCAAAACCCCCGCATCCGCCGCCCGCACGATAATATCCGGATATGACCCGAACACCAAACGCGTGGGCAGCAATCGGCGTTCCTCAAGCAACCCGTTTGCACGGGCAAGCTCACCAAAGGCCAGGGGCATCAGCGTGAACTCAAACTTGCGTCCGGTCAGCGGCTCGCTGGTCTTTTCCGCCAGGTCGAAAGCGGAAGAACCGGTAGCAATCAACTGCACATCCTTGAGTTGATCCGTGACCAGTTTGATGGTCAGCCCCACGCCCGGAATGCGCTGCGCTTCGTCGATCACCAGTATTTTTTTAGCTCCCAAAAGAGATCGCATCCGCGTGGAGGTGATGCGGGTGAGCATCTCTCTGGCGTCCGGTTCGTCGCCGTTAAGGAAAAGAACATGGCCCGCCTCGGGGCGCAGGAGTTCTTGTATCAACGTCGTCTTTCCGCTCTGCCGGGGACCGTAGAGTAGAATCGCTTTGCCGGAAAAAAACCGACGCCGAATAGCCTGCCCTATCTTTCTCTCAATATACATGATTTTTAGTCCTTGAAATCCAAATATATCGTGATAATTCTGGATTTCAATCTAAATTTATCGGCAACCCCCCAGGTGATCCTCCACGGGATCGGCGTACCGGATCCGGCCTTCCGCATCCGACACCGGATGCGCGCCATCCTGCACCACGGAGGGCTCGCGGATCAGGCGGTCGCCAGTCATGGGAAGGCTCAGCCAGCCGGCCCGGCGGGCCGACTCCAGGGCGTACCTCGAGCAGCTGGGCTGCAGCACGCAGCGGCTGCCGATGGCGGGGGCGATGGTGAAGCGGTAGAATCCGACCAACCCCCGGATCGGCCACTCACCCACCCGCCGCCAGCGCGAGCGGCTGGGCGGTTGGACGGCCAACTGGGCGGCAGCCTGGGCATGAAGAGCTTGAACGTCAGGCAAACCGGGCTGCGCCACCTCCACCCGCTTACACTCGGCCAGGCAGGCGGACCAGTCGCCCTCTTTAGCCAAGGAATTGGCAAGGGCCAACTCAGCCGCAGGGGCTTGAATCGAAAAAGAGCCCAGGAAAAGGAGCCTCATGACCCACCTTATTGACACCTTGGCGCACCGCATAAAATGCCTTTGTTTAGCTCGTCGCGCCGTGACTTGAACTCGTCCACTTTGCGGCGCGACCGCGGCCTTAAACGACAATAACGCCCTCATCGCGAAGTTGACGTAAAACCAGGCGAATCATGTCGCGACTGACACCCGACAGTCCGCTTCTATATCGGAGATCGCACTGGCGGGCGAAGAGATCTTGCCGCCCCCGGCACTCCCCGATCGCGCGGAGCGTCGAGACTTGCTCAGATGAGAACTGAAGCGACGATAAATAGGTTGCAGAGAGCGACTTCAAACAACCTCCACTAAAGAATTATCAGGCAACAGGCCAAACAATGGGGCAATATAGTGCGCATCTTGCCCTATTTCAAGAGCATTTTACCTGATTACAGGCATCGGGGGCGAGCAGGGCCAAAAAAAAAGGATTCCGGCAATCAAAGCCGGAATCCTCTGATCAAACGCAGACACTGACTTAATAGTACATGGCGCCGTACTGGGCGGCGAAATCGGCGTTGGTCTTCCCACCCGCGCAATCCGCTCCATCCCAGATGGCGAACACAATGCCGACGTAGGGAATCAGCCGGCACCATTCGCGCCAGTGGATCTCCTTGCCGTCATTGTAGGCCGCGCCGGCGCGAAGGCCGAAGCAGCAGCCGCCGATGAATCCCATGAATCCGCCACGGCCGGAGCTCGGGGCCGCCTGGGCCGCCGAAACCGTCAGGAGCAGAGCCGCCATCAACATCGCAAGCATCTTACGCATAGACTGATCCTGTATCGTTATTTCAGTAGTACATCGAGCCGTATTCAGCGGCCAGGTCCGACGTGGTCTTTCCGCCGGCGCAATCGATGCCGTCCCAGATGCCCACAACCAGGCCCACCACGGGAATGATCCGGATCCATTCACGCCAGTGAATCTCTTTGCCGTCGTTGTACGCCGTGCCGCACCGGAGCCCGAAGCAGCAGCCGCCGATGAAACCCATGAATCCCCCGCGTCCCTTGGCGGGAGCCGCGGATGCGACCGTGCCCATCAGCATCAGAGCCGCAAGCATTGAAACAATCGTCTTCTTCATAGCGCCTCCTTCATTTAGCAATGATTTATAGAACGAAACGGGGACTCAATGCAATTTATTTTTTAAGCGCCTTCTGCGCCTCCTCGGGGGAGAGAAAGCGGATGCCCGGCGCCTGCTTGAGGGGATCGAACGCTTCCGGGGGGATCGGCTCGTTGACCACCAGGCCGCTGACCCGGAGCGTCTCCCGCACGCTGGAGCCATCCCGGCCGCGGGCCTCCATCTTCTGGAGGCAGGGAATCCAGATGCCCGGCTTCGCCTCTTTCCACCCCTCGTACTCGACCAGCAGCAGCCGGTTGGTGGCGGCGGCCGTCGCGAAAAACTCGAGCCGGGCCAGTCGCCCGGAGGCGTCAAGGGAGAGCACCGTGTAGGGATGGGGCGCCGGCGGCTCATAGGCGCAGCGCACGGGAAACGCCTCGGTCGGCGGCAGCGCCTTTTCCGCATATTCCCGGATGCGCATGAGCTGCTCGTCCGCC
>CAXNFL010000013.1:0-18229 GCA_964201555.1 Kiritimatiellia bacterium | reverse complement strand
GTCCCCGTCGAGGCTGTTGATCAGGTCGATCAGGTCGGCCTTGGCGCGCTCCAGCCGGTTGGGCGCCGCATCCGCCGCCAGCATGGAGCGGGAGACGTCGAGCACCAGCATGAGGTCGCGGCCGCGGCGGGTGACCTTGTCCTGGACCTCGCCGAACCGGGGGCGGGCTAGGGCGATGAGGGCGAGGGCGAAGCCGAGGCTGATCAGGGTGAGCTGGAGCGCAAAGCGCCAGCCGTTATGGGCCGGAAGCTGCCTGGCCTGCATGGCGGGGGAAACCCAGGCCCGGACCTGGCGCTGGCGGCGCGCTCTGAGCCAGTAGAGCCCGAAAGCCGCCAGAGGGACCAGCCAGAGCAGGACCAGCATCCAGGGGTTGGCGAAGGTGATGGTGTTCATGGTTTCTCTCATACGAGCTCCCGGCCGCCCCAGTTCCGGAAGAGGGCGCCGAGGGCGAGAAGGAGCAGGCCCGGCACCAGGAAGCGGGGGAAACGTTCTTCCGCCTGGGTGAAGACCTCGCTTGAGACGCGCGTCTTCTCCAGCTTGTCGATATCGTCAAGAGCCTGCTTGAGGCCCTTCGGGTCGCGGACATTGAAGTAGCGGGCGCCGGTGCCCTCGGCGATCTGGCGCAGCAGGGTCTCGTCCAGCGTCACCATGGCCTGGGCAATCACCTCGCGCCCCGCCATATCCCGGGCCTTCACAGGAGCCATCCCCGTGCTGCCGACGCCGATGGCATAGACGCGGATGCCCAGCTTCTTGGCGGCCTTGACGGCCTCGAGCGGCTTGATGATGCCGAAGTTGTTTTCACCGTCGCTCAGGAGAACGATGATCCGCGATTTCATCTCGACCTTTTCCATCCGGGCGCAGGCGGTGGCCAGGGCGTCGCCGATGGCGGTGAGCATCTCCTCGGGATTGCTCACCTGGCCGTCGCGCCCGATGATGGCGCGGGGCACCTCGACGGTTTCCAGGACCTTGAGGAGCGCGGCGTGATCCGGGGTCAGCGGCGCGCGGGTGGAGGGATAGCCGGCGAAGGCGACCAGGCCGATCAGGTCGTCGGGCCGCTGGCGGATGAAATCGGCAAAGACCTCCTTGACCACATCCAGGCGTGTTTTCATCGCGGTTTGCGTGCTGAAATCCAGCGCCTCCATGGAGCCGGAGGTATCCAGCACCATCTGGATGGCCACGGCGTCGGTGGTGCGCGTGACGCGGGAGAGGACATGCTGCGGACGGGCCAGCGCCACGATGGCCAGGAGGAGCCCGGCCAGGAACAGGAACGGCGCGGAGGCCATGAGGCGGATCCGCCAGGTGAGGGGTGGATTGGCCAGGATGCGGAGGCCGGTGAAGATGGGCGTGGGCCGGCGGCCGCGGCGTACCAGCCGCCAGGCGACGGCCAGCCAGGGCAGGATCAGGAGGAAGGCGAGGGGCAGGGCGAAGCGGAACATGTCAGCGCCTCCCTTCGACCGGGGCGGCCGGATCGGTGGTCACATACTCCCGTGCTGTTTCCAGGGCGTGCGGCCCCGCCTCGGGCCCCGGGCGGTAGTCGGCGAACTTGACGAAATCTGCGGCCGTCAGGAACGCCTGGAGCCGTTGCAGCGATTCGCGCGGGAAGCGGGGGTCGGCGCCGGCGGAGATCAGGAACTCCTCCGTCGTCTGCTCGGGGGCCCGGATGCCATGGCTGCGCTCGATGTAGCGGCGGACCACCGAGGTCAGCTCGAAGTAAAACTCCTTGATCTGGCCTTCCTCGACGAGATGGCGGGCGACCAGGGCCTCGAGTTCGAGCAGGGCCCGCTGGCGGGCGCTCATCTGGCGCAGCTTGCGCGCATGACGCAGGCGGCGGATCAGAATTACCAGGCCCCCGATGAGAAGGCCGGCCAGAAGAACCACAAGCAGGACAAAGCCGATTTCGCGGGGCGAAGGCCGTATGGAAAGGGGGGCGGCCGGCGGGGCCATGCCGGAGGCGGCGGGGAGTGCTTCGGCCTGGAAGACGAGGGGGGCCGTTTTAATCCAGCCGGCGGCTTCCGCGGGGGCATTGGTTTCATGGTAGGTGATGGCCATGGGCTTCAGGCGGTATTCCGGAGCGGCTTTCGGCATGAGCCGCACGCGCAGTTCGCGCGAGGTGCGGCCGGATTCGGAGCGCAAGCCGGCTTCGTAGGAGCCGGCGACATCGAATCCTTCAAAGCGGTCCTCGAGCGCCGGCCAGTCCGCCACCACGGAGTCGGGCGTGTCCAAGGTGAAGGTGACAAAGAGGGGGCGGTCAAGGCGGACCTTGGGCGGCATGGCGGAGAGGGAAAGTCGGATCCGGCCCGAGGCCAGCTCTTCGGTGCGGGCGGCCGGCTCCGCGGCGGCGGGCGCCGTTTTGGGCGAGCAGCCCGACAGCGCGGAAGTCGCGGCCAGGAGGAGGGCTAGGATAAGGGGTCTCATATCATCGTCTCCGTGCCCGTTTCAGCCGCATGCGGAACAGGTTCCGGAACGCCTCGATGAACGGGGTTTCCGTGTCGAGAAAGACGTGGTCGATGGACGCGGTTTTGAACTGGCTCTTCAAGGTCTCCGTCCGCGCCCCGGCGGCGGCTTTGAACCGGTCCCGAAGGGCGGCCGAGGAGGTGTCGAGCAGGAACCGGTCGCCCGACTCGGGGTCCTCGAACTCGAGGATGCCGGCGTCCTCGAGGCTGGACTCGCGCGGATCCGCGATGTGGCAGCAGATCAGGTCGTGGCGGCGGGAGGCGAGGCGCAGGTCGCGCTCGTAGCGGTCGTCCATGAAGTCGGAAATCAGGAACACCACGGCGCGCCGTTTCTGGACGTGGCACAGGAAGCGGAGCGCGGCTCCGATGTCCGTGCCGTGCCGGGTCTCCTCGGTGGCCAGCACGTCGCGCACCAGGCGCATGACGGCGGTGCGGCCTTTCCGGGGCGGGCTGGACTTGACGATGCGGTCGCTGAACAGGATGAGCCCCACCTTGTCCTGGTTGCGGGCGGCGGAGAGGGCCAGCAGGCAGGCCGCCTCGGCCGCGCGCTCGGCCTTGGTGCGGGCGCCGGAGCCGAAGGCCTGGGAGCCCGAGATATCGACCAGGAACAGGATGGTCAGCTCGCGCTCCTCGGCGAAGCGCTTGATGAACGGATGGCCCATGCGGGCGGTGACGTTCCAGTCGATGGAGCGGATATCGTCGCCGGGCACGTATTCGCGCACCTCATCGAACTCGATGCCCTGGCCGCGGAAGACGGAGTGGTATTCGCCCGCGAACTGCTCGCTGACCAGCCGCGAGGTGATCACGCGGATCTTCCGCACCTGCTTCATTAATTCGGCGGTGTCGATGGGCATGGCGGGTCCCGTCGGGGAGGGGGGTTACGGCACAGGGAGGTTGGCCAGGATATCGCGGATGATGTCGTCGCTGGTCCGCTCCTCGGCTTCCGCCTCGTAGGTGACGATGACGCGGTGGCGCAGCACATCGGGCGCCATTTCCTTGACGTCCTGGGGTGTGGCGTACCCGCGTCCCTGGAGAAGGGCGTGGGCCCGGGCGGCGAGGTTGAGGTAGATGGTGGCGCGGGGGGAGGCGCCGTAGGCGATCTGGCCCGCCAGTTTCGGGAGGCCGGCCTCGGCGGGCCGCCGGGTGGCGTGGATCAGGTCGAGAATGTAGTCGCCCACCTTCTCGTCGCAGTACACCTGGTCCAGCACCTCGCGGAACAGGCGGATGTTATCGGCGGTGAGAACGGCGGAGACGGTGGACTCGAAGCGGTGGACGAAGCGGTTCATGATGCGGCGCTCGTCGTCCTTCGAGGGATAGTCCACCTTGCACTTCAGCATGAAGCGGTCGACCTGGGCCTCGGGCAGCGGGTAGGTGCCTTCCTGCTCGATCGGGTTCTGCGTGGCCATGACCATGAACGGCTCGGGCAGCGGGTAGGTGTGGTCGCCCAGCGTCACCTGGTGTTCCTGCATGGCCTCGAGCAGGGCCGACTGAACCTTGGCGGGGGCGCGGTTGATCTCATCCGCCAGCAGGAGGTGGGTGAAGACGGGGCCCTGCCGCGGCGCGAAGGTGCCCTCCTTGGGGTTGTAGACCAGCGTGCCGATAATATCGGCGGGCAGCAGGTCGGGCGTGAAGCTCACGCGGCGGAAGGTGAGCCCCAGGCTGGAGGCGAGGGTTTTGACCGCCAGGGTCTTGGCCAGCCCGGGCACGCCTTCCAGGAGGATATGGCCGCCGGTCATCAGGGCGATGAGCATCCGGTCGAGCAGCTTTTCCTGCCCGACGATGACCTTGTTGACTTCCTGGCGCACCAGTTGCAGCTGGCGCGTCTGCTCGCCGAGCAGGGGGTTCAGAACAGGGGGGGAGGCGTTCACGGGGACTCCTTGGCTACAGTTGGAATGGACGTCGGGATCATAAGGGAGTGGGGGACAAATGAACAGAGCAAAGCGGGCTACAATCGGGAAACGGCCAGGGCGTCGTCGTCTTCACTCGTTGCCTTTCGCAGGATGACGCGCAATCGGCCCGCCGCGACCGCTTCCGCGATCGGCGGGCCTGTGTCGGCCACCGGTCCCGGGAATCGGATGCGATGCTTCGGAATGCTGACCAGGCTCAAGGCGCCGGTCGTCGCGATCATGGCGGCAAATGTGCCGGAGGAGATGACCAGTTCCCGGCCGTTCAATTGGAACTCAATGTTGGAGATGCTGAGCCCGGGGGCTTCAACGAGGACAACGTAACTGTTGCCGCTGTCGGACAAACGGATGAAGGGGATAATCAAAACCCTGTCCCAGCCATCGTCCAAGGACGCGTCTGGAACAGGGTTTGAGGAGGGGCGTTTCGAAAAAAGAAGAGGGGGTAAGTGGGATAAGCCGCTGTGATCTTGGCCTAGTAGGAGGGGTTGACCGGTGATCAGCTTATACGTGTGGGCGATAAACACGGCTTGAAGTCCCACTACCCCCAAAGAAAGAACAATAAAAAGAACTTTTAGTCGGCGCGATTCAGAAATTCGATTCAAAAAACTGCTTCTCATAAGCTTGTTTCTCATATTTCACTGAATCAACTCCTGTGAAAGATATAAGCAGAAGGCGTGCCAAGTTTGTTGTGATGGTGAATTAAGCGGTTTGCGCCATATTTATCGGGTATTGTGAAAACCCGTAACAACAGGACAGAGCGCTTGCACATGTCAAATTGACGTGAAGGCGACATTTTGTCGTGTTAATAAAGACAAAAGAAGCTAAAAAAGGCACTTGATCTGATCCTTTTGTTCATTCTATAGTATTTCCATGAAACGGATGAACTCAGGAATCAATCTGGACCTGCGAAAGGGGCTGCTGCGTTTGCTGGCAGCCCCGGGAGAAGCAGTCTAACCTGAGGTATATCTTTATTCTTCATCCCCAGACTGAACTCCCCGATCCGGCGAAACCGGGTCGGGTTTTTTATTTCAACGAACGATTATCGAGGAGCGCACCATCATGAGCCAGACATCAAACCCGCGCCGGCTTTACATTTTCGACACCACCCTCCGGGATGGCGAACAGTCCCCCGGATGCAGCATGAATTTGAAGGAGAAGTTGCTCGTGGCCGAGCAGTTGGAGGGGTTGAAGGTCGACGTGATCGAGGCGGGCTTTGCCGTGGCTTCGCCCGGCGACTTCGAAGCCGTCCGGGCGATTGCCCGGGCCGTTAAAAGCGCCTCGGTGGCCAGTCTTTCCCGGGCGTTGCCCAAGGATATCGACGCGGCCTGGGAGGCGATCCGCGAGGCGGTGCACCCCCGCATCCACACCTTTCTCGCCACCTCGCCGTTGCATATGCAGTATAAGCTTAAATTGACGCCGGATGCCGTGTACGAGCAGGCGGTGAAGATGGTTCAATACGCCCGCAACCTCTGCCCCGATGTGCAGTTCTCCCTCGAGGACGCCACCCGGAGCGAACCGGACTTCGTGTGCCGGGTCGTGGAGGGGGTGATCAAGGCCGGCGCCTCGGTGGTGAATATTCCCGACACGGTGGGCTACGCCATGCCCGAGCAGTTCGGCGGATTCATCGCCGACATCATGAACCGCGTGCCGAACGTCCGGAATGCCCGGATCGCCGTGCATTGCCACAACGATCTCGGCTTGGCGGTGGCGAACACGCTGGCCGCGATCCGCGCCGGGGCCGAGCAGGCCGAGTGCACGATCAACGGGATCGGGGAGCGGGCGGGCAACGCGGCCCTCGAGGAAGTGGTCATGAGCCTTCGCACGCGCGCCGACTATTTTGCCGGCATCACCTGTTCCATCGACACCACGCGGCTTTACAACGCGAGCCGCAGCGTGGTGACGGCCACGGGGTCGCGGGTCCAGGCGAACAAGTCAATCGTGGGGGAGAACGCTTTTGCGCACGAGGCCGGCATTCATCAGCATGGAATGATGGCCCACTCGGGAACCTACGAGATCATGACGCCCGAATCGATCGGGCTTCCCCGCAACCGCATGGTGCTCGGCAAGCATTCCGGCCGCCATGCCTTCGAAACCCGGCTCGCCGAAATGGGCTTCACCCTTTCCGACGCCGCGCTTCAGGCGCTCTTTGCCCAGTTCAAGGAGTTGGCCGACCGCAAGAAAGTGGTGTCGGACGCCGATCTCGAGGCCTTGGCCCGCCAGCAGGTGGGGCAGGTTGCCCTCGAGCGCGTCAAGCTCGACCGCTTCATCGTCCATTCCGGCAACACGATCACCGCCACCAGCACGGTCCGCCTGGCCAAGGACGGGGCGCTTCTCGAGCATGTGGCGATCGGCGACGGCCCCATCGACGCTTCCTTCAAGGCGATCGAGCAGATGCTCGGGCTGGAGCTCAAGCTGGAATCGTTCTCGCTGGGAGCGGTGACCGGCGGCGAGGATGCCCAGGGCGAGGCCACCATCAAGGTGCGCTGCGGAAACCGTGTTTATAACGGCAGGGGCTTGTCCACGGACATTGTGGAATCCAGCATCCGGGCCTTGCTGGATGCCGTCAACGTGCATCTCCAGGAGCGGGAGACGTCGGCCGGCGCCGGCCTGCCCGCGTCCGGCGCTTCCGTTCCCAAAGTGTCCCCGTAACGGGAATCAGTGGGAGCGGAGGGCCTTCCAAAGCAGCATGGTGGAGGTGACGCCCAGCAGGGCATAGATGAACAGGACGTAGTGCTTCTCCTTCAGGAGCCGCACGAGCCCATACCCCACGCCCACGCCCACCGGAACGACGGGGAGCATCAGCGCACCCATGGAAAGGGTTTCGGCCGTCAAGCGGCCCTGCAGGGCAAACGGGATCAGCTTCACGGCGTTCAAGCCGAAGAAAAAGCCGCACAGGGTGCCGGCGAGCTGCATTTTGGGCAACTGCTGCGGAAGGAAGTACATCTGGCTGACGGGGCCGGCGGCATGGGCGATGGTGGAGGTGATGCCGCAGCCGAGGCCGGCCACGGTGCCGAGTTTCCAGCCGGGCTTGACCGGTTGATCGCCCCCGATGCGGGCCAGGATCTGCCGGCGCGCCAGTTGATAGACGACGAAGGAAAGCCCCAGCAGCCCCACGCATAATTGCAGCGTGCGGTCGGACAGGGCCAGCGTGGACGGGCTGCCCGAGAAGAACAGGAGGCTGGCCAGGGCCACGCCCGCCAGGGTGCCCGGGACGGCCGGCGAGATGCGGTCCCACCGGACATGGCGCCAGTAAAAGGCCATGGCCACGATATCCATCGCGCAGAGCAGGGGGAGGAGGAAGGAGACGGCCTGCCGCGCCGGCTCCATCTGGTTGGGCCAGATGAGGATCAGGAAGGGCAGGGAGATGGACTGGATGGGAAAGCCGCCTTTGCTCATGCCCAGGAGGAGGACGCAGGCGGCGATGCCGGCCAGGGTGGCGGCCGGCAGGGTGTGATACAGCTCGAGGGGGTTCATCGGCTTCCGATCAGGCCCGGGAGAGGAACTTGCCGGTGCGGGTGTCGACGCGCACGCGTTCCCCCGCGGCCATGTATTCCGGCACCTGGATCATGTGGCCGGTGGAGAGCTTGGCGGGCTTGGTCCGGGCCGTCGCGGAGGCGCCCTTGATGGACGGATCGCATTCCACCACGTCGAGCTCGACGGACGGTGGCATCTCGAGGCCCAGCACCTTGTCCTCGGAAACCAGCGCCAGGATGCTTTCCATGTTTTCGACCAGGAACGGCACCGCCTCGGCGATGTCTTCGCGGGCCATGGCAAACTGGCTGTAGTCGTTCAGGTCCATGAACTCGAACCGGTCGTCCTTTTCATAAAGGAACTGGACCTGCCGCTTCTCGACCTCGCAATCGTCGAGGGGGTCGTCGCCGCGGAAGGACTTGTCGAGCTTCGCCCGGCTCTGGATGTTGCGGAACCGCACCTTGTAGAGGGTGGAGGCGCCGCGGGCCGAGGGGGACTGCACCTGGATGTTTTCAGCTATATGGGGAACGCCGTTGAACTTGACGACGGTTCCGCTCTTAAGATCGCATGCCTTGATCATAACACCTCCAAAATCCGATGATGTCACAACGCGGCACGAAACTCAAGCTCAGCCAGCAGGGCGCCATCCCTGTTTTGCATGCAGCAGAAGGGTTTCGCCGGGTTCAAGGGCCAGGCGGAGGCGGCCGTTTTCCGCGGTAACCGGCCGAGGGTGACGCACATCCCGCCAATCCCCGAGGGCTGAAGTTTCAAGGACCTGCGGCTGGGAGCCGAGGTTGGCGGCGAGCAGGTAGGGAATCCCATCCGCGCCCCGGATGGAGACGGCCCGCACGTCGCCCTGGCTGAGAACGTCGCCGGGGGTCACGGATCGTTTTTGGGTGGCGCCGCGCTTTTCCCCGCATCGCAAGGCGCAGCCGATGTCGAAAAGAACGTCCCCCCCGTTCCAGTCCCGGTTGCCGTGCTCCTCGTGCAGCAGGATTTCCTCGGCGTAGAGCGACCCTCCGCCTTCCGAGGCATGCGAGCGGGACGGGGTGTCTTTGATCGTGATCTGGCGGGCGGCCGGCCGGTTGAGGATGAAGGAGTCGCTTCCGTACAGGATCACGCCCCCCAGGCGGTTTTCCACGTTGATCCAGCGCGACTGCAGGGCCAGCCGCTCGCCCCGGCGGGGCAGGGCGCGGCAGAGGCGGCGGCCCCCTTCCCAGAAGAGCTTCCTTTTGTACCCGTTTTGAACATCGTTCGCCACCTGCCACAGCAGGCTCTTCCAGTCGCGCAGGCAGGCCCGGTGGCGAACGGCGGCCCGCTGGAAAACGAGGACGGTGGCCGCATCGGGAAGCGCCGCGAACACCAGGTCGACGTGGGCGATTTCCTCGTCGGAGTCGCCTTCCGAGATGAACACCTGCGTTTGAACGCCGATCCGGCCGGCGGTGACGAACCCGCCTTCGAAGGAAAAGCCCGAGTGCCTGAGGATTTGATGGGTGTGGACCCGGCCGAGGCCCCGGACGCTGCCGGCCAGGTTGGTCCGCCACTCGGCCCAGTCCGCGCCATCCGGCGGCAGGCAGAGCCCCTGGGGGCGTTCGGCCGCCACCCAGGTCCAGGAGGCGAAGCGGCGCGGGCTGCGATGGAAGTAGGCGCCGTGAAAGGAATCCTCCCACCGGTCCAGGGGCGGGACCGGGGGGGCGGCCGGGGCCGCGGGGAAACCGGGCACGGTTCGCCGCCAGTAGGCGCCCATGGAGAGGCTGGCGGCCTTGTCGCCCTCCAGGCGAAGGTAATAGCCGGGCGAGGTTTCGGCCAGGCGGGCGAGGCGCCGGCCCATGAACGAGCCCTCCCCGTTTTCCGCCTGTTCCACCTTGACCTGGTCGAGCCAGCCCTGTTCATGCTGAAGCGCCAGGGTATCCCCGAAGCGGTCCTGGATATAGAGCCACATGGGGATGGCGTAGTCCTGGCAGTAGGCATAGCGCACCCGGGTATCGCCCCCGATTCGCAGCAGCCGGCCGTTGGGGAAGGTGCAGGAGCGGATCAGCCGCCACAGGTCGGCGGCATGCCACTCGAGTTCGGGCGGGACGGGCCACTTCCTGTTCCGGCAGGTGAAGTGGAGCATGGCGATATGGGACAGGCAGATGACCATGTAGCCCACGTTCAGGTAACCGTGGTGGTTCAGCGCCAGGGAGGGAAAGAAGTTGGCGCCCTTGTGCCACTCGCGCAGGGGCCGGCCGGCGAACGGGATGACGCCATTCGCATCTCCGGGAAGGGAAATGGAATTGAGCAGGAGCGCCGTTCCTTTTTCCAGCCAGGCGGAGGCCCGGGCATGCCCGGGATCGCTCAGCGCGGTGCGATGCAGGAACGCCCCGTTCCACAGGTTGCGCTCGGGGCTGTTGTCCGTCTCCAGTCCGGTCTGGACGGGGAAATCGTTCACCAGCCACTCGGCCTCCGAAATCAGCACGTTCCGGATCCGCTCGCGCAGGGGCGGGGTCAGGAGGGGGTCCAGGGCTTCCATGCCGTGCATGAGGCGCTCCAGGCCGAGGACGCTGATCCAGGAATGGCCCCACGATTCCCCGTCGGCGCAGGTCCCGCCGCCGGCCTGATGGCTTTGGAACGCGAAGCGCAGCATGGCCAGCGCCGTGGCGGCCAGTTCGTCCCTCGACCAACCGGTGCGCGTGGAGTCGGTCGCCGGATCAGCCGCCAGGACGGCGAGGGAGGCAAAGGCGGTGTCGTGGGCCTGCATGGACCAGTGGCCGTGCCCGCCGATGCCGAAGCAAATCGTGTCGGAGGAGACGCGATGCAGGTGAGGCCGGACGAAGCGGCACCACGGCTCCAGGGTGCGTCGATAGTCTTCGGGCGTGAGTGGGTTCATGGAGGAACACCTTTCTTGTCCATCGAAGTTGAACAGAGTAGGGGTACGGGCAACGGGGTGCAAGAAGGAATCCTCCGGGGAAAAGAAAAGGCCCCGCGCCGGTTGGGCGCGGGGCCTTGAGCTCAGGCGTGAATGAACGCTTCAGGGCTGCAGGCCGGCCCGTTCGCAGAGGAATCCGGCCACCCCGCGGGTGATCTTGGCGGCAAAATTATAGTCGAGGTAGCCGGTCGCGCTCGCCGTGTCGTTGGTCGTGTAGGTATTGCGGTTCACCCAGACGCCCCCCTCGTGCACCGAGCAGGAGTCGATGCCGGCTTCCCAGAACGGCACGTGATCGCTGCTTTCAATGCTGCCGCCCTGAAGCACGGTGAGTCCGCCATAGCGGATGATGGCGCCGCCCAGCTTATTGCGCAGCTTGCCCACGGCGGGATTTCCGCCGTAGAGAAGGACGGTATTCAGGTAACCGTTGTTTTTCTTGTTGAAGGCGATGGTGTCGATGCTGATCATGCCCTTGATCCTCGAACGAAGGATGCGGTTCGTCGCGGTGACCGAGAGCGTGGTAGCGTGTTTCACGAAGCGGGTGGGGCCGGCGTAGTTCTTTTGCGAGGCGTCGAAGGCCACGAACACGATCGTGGAGAGGAACTCGTTTGTCCGCAGGACATTGGCCAGGCAGAGCAGGGCCGCCACGCCGGAGGCGTTCATGTCGGCTCCGGGGCTGCGGGGCGCCACCTGCGCGAGGTTGATCGGCTTGGGCTGGCCCGCGTCCAGGGAGTCGTAATTGGCGCCCACGATGTAGTAGCCGTAGGTGGCGGGATTCTTGCCCGGGATCGTGGCGATGACGTTGTTGCAGCCCGCATATTCGTAGCTGGGGCCGCCGAAGTCCGTCGTGAAGGAGAAGGGATCCAGTTTCGTCGTCAGGCCCAGGGAGGAGAAGGTGGTGAAGAGATAATCGCGAACGACATTATGCTGGGCGACCGGCGTGCGGGCGATCAGCGGATTCGGCTTCTTCGTGAAGCCGCGGTTGTCGCCCGTCGCCACCGCCAGGTGCTGGTGGTAGGTCTGGAACATGGCGGCGTTGATCTGGTTGACGATGTTCGACTGGGCGGCCGCATAGTGGGCCGACAGGGCCCCGAGGAGACATCCGGCCGCGATTCGTGTGATGGACTTGCTTAGGACTTGGTTCATACGATCCTCCTGGCTCTGTTCCGATTTTGTTGTTTTGAATCCGATTGAGACCGACTGACGACTGCATCCGGGGTCGTGGTGGTGAGGGGCCCTCCTTTTTCATGGGTTACAGGGTTGTTTATACGCAAGGCGCGGCGTACTCGCCATCGGGTATTATCTTAGTTGTCGATAGGAAAAAGTGCATAGGGGCCTGGCCGCTCACGGAACAGGGGGAACGGAAAAGATGGCGGTGATGGTCCGGTCCATGGTCATGGGGGCCAGGAGGGTGAGGTTGGAAATCGTGCACCCGGCCGTGTCGCCGCTCCAGCGGCTGAATTGCCAGAACAGCTCCGGCTTGGCGGTGAGAACCACCTGGGAACCGGACCGGACCCAGCCCGTGATGCCGCTTACCGAACCGCTTCCTGACTTTAGGACGGTCAAGTGTTTCGCGGGCACCGCCCACTGGGACAGGTAGCCCGCCACGCCCCGGGCCAAAGCGGAGGCATAGGTATAGTCGATGTAACCGGACTTCGCGGTCGAGTCGAGGCTCGTATAGATGTAGGGATTGCTCCAGATCCGGCGCTCCGAGAGGACGCACGAGTCGATGCCGGCCTCCCAGAACGGCACGTGATCGCTGCTGGAGATCGTGCCGCCCTGAATCGTCTGGATGCCCCCGTAGCTCAGCACGGCGTTCGCCAGCCGGATGCGGAACTTGCTCGGCGTGACGCTTCCGCCCCAGAGAATGGCCGTGTTATGGCCCTTGCCCAGCGGATTATAGCCGACGGTGTCGATGCTGGTCATGGACCGGATGGAGCCGCGATAGAGCTTATTGGTTTTCGTTGGGTTGATCGTTGTTTTGCGTTGGACGTAATGGTAGGAGCCTCCGAAGTTTTTCTCGGAGGCGTCGAAGGCGATGAAGAGGATCGTGGCCATGAAGCGCTGCTGGCTGAGGGCGTTGGCGGCGCACAGGACGGCGGCCACGCCGCTGGCATTCAGGTCGGCCCCCGGCGATCGCGGGGCGACCCCTTTGGTGATGTCGATCGGCAGGGGCTGTCCGGTGTCGAGGGTGTCGTAGAAGGCGGACACGATGAAGACGCCGTATGCCGAGGGATTCACCCCGGGCAATACCCCGATGACGTTATTGCATAGCGTGTAGGTGTAGGTCGGGCCGCCAAAATTGGTCGAAAAGGAAAACGGATCAAGCGAGGTGACGAGGCCCAGCCGGGCAAAGCAGGCATAGATGTAATCGCGCGCCGCATCGTGCTGGAAGGCCGGCGTCCGGGGGATCTCGGGGTCCGCCTTGCGGGTGAAGCCGCGGCTTTGCGTGGGCCCCACAAAAAGGTTGGTGTGATAGGTGCGGAACAGGGTCGCGTTAATCTTCGAGAGATCAAGGGTTTGCGCCGGGGAAGGAAGCGTAAGCATCGTGAGAATCGCCCCAACCGTCAATCCCATCCAGCGATTCAGTCCCTTTTTCATCGTTACCTCCGGCGGTCCTGTTGTTCGGCCAAGCCTGTTGCGTACGCACGAAATTCACAGGATCTTTTTATCAGCCACCGCCTTGAATCGTAATCAGGCTAGCGCTGAGGAGGAGTATCCGAAAACCGTAGAAGGCGTGAGGCGGCTCAGAAAAAGGCTGTTTCCAGGCAATCGCGGGCGGCTTCCACCCAGTCCGGGTCGTAGCTCCGGCCCCGGCGAAGTCGGATGAACAGGCGGCGCGAGGCGATCAAGCCGCGAAGGGAGACGCTGGCATACCGGTCCACAATCATGGGGGGCTGGCTCCGGATGGCGCGGATCAGCGCTTCCAGCAGATCCAGCGGCTCCTCGGTTTCCGGCTCCAGCACGAATTGCCAGAGGGTGTGCGGCGAGTGGCGGATCGCTTTCCGGATCACGGCCGCCAGCCGGGGCGCCTGCTCGAACAGCCCGAGGCCGCGGAACACCCAGGCCTGGCGCGCCAGCGCGGGGCCGGGGGGCAGGCTGGAGGCAGAAGACCAGGGCACGGGGATCAGGACGGGATGGGGGAACAGTTCAGGCAGCGAAGAGCCGATGAATCGCGCCGTGGGCGTGTCCGCCCGCAGCCGGCTGCTGGCCGCCAGCCGGTTCTCAACGGCCAGCAGGTCGGCCCGGCTCATCCACGGGGTTTCCTGGACCGCATACGGCGGCAGCGCGTCGGAACGGATGCCCCACCGCTTGGCCTGGCGGCGGAGGACGGTGCCGGGCAGCAGAAGCGTGTGCATGCACTGGATATTGACGGAGCGGGGGAAGGTCAGGGCCCAGTCGAGGGCGCGGTCCATGTCCGCCTTGGTTTGAAACGGCAGGCCGACCATCAGGTCCATCGTCACCCGGATGCCCCGCTCGGCCATCATCCGGATGCCGGCTCCCGTCTTCAGGGAATCGGCCGGCCGGCCAATGGCTTTCAGGACCTTGGGCTCCAGGGATTGAACGCCCGCCTCAATGTCCGTGAACCGGGCGGCGGCCAGCAGGTCCGCCTGCTCCGGGGACAGGCGGTCGGCCCTGAGCTCCGCGAAAAAGGCCAGCCGGCGGTCCTTGTTGAGCGCCGCCAGCCGGCGCAGCGTGTCGGTGAACCGCGGATGCGCGTTGAAGGTGGGGTCCACGAACCGGATCTCCCGTGCGCCCTTGTCACGCAGCGCCTGGACGCGGGCGGCGATGGCGGCGGGCTCCAGGAGGCTGAGCGAGCGGCGCAGCTGGTGGTACCGGCAGTAGGTGCAATGCATGGGACAGCCGCGCGAGGTCTCCACGTAGGCCATCCCCCTGGCGTCCGGCGCCAGCCCGGGCCAGTCCGGCGGCGGCAGCTCACGGGCCAAGGTGGTTTCCCCGGGAACGGAGGCGCCCCAGGCATACGACCGTTTCCGTTTCACGGCGGCGCAGGAGAACTCGGGAAGGCGGCCGTGGACCAGCCCGTTCAGCAGCGCCGGCAGGACCCGCTCGCCTTCGCCGATCACCAGGATATCCGCGGCTTCTGGCTTCGAAAGCAGCGGGTGCCGGCGGGCCATCTCGGGCCCCCCGAAAAGGACGGTCACGCCCGGCAGCGCCTGCTTGACCTGCCGCATGAGTGCGAGCGTGCGCTCGATGTTCCACAGGTAGACGGTGCAGGCGATGAAGCGCGGGTTCAGGGCGATGACGGCCGCTACCAGCGTGTTGTCGGACGCCGGGTCGAGTTCGGCCGGAAGGCGGGCGATCTCAAGGCCGGCGGTGAGCGGCGAGCGCCGGACCGCCCACTCCAGGTAGGCGGCCGCGAGGTAGAGGTTCTCATGCTCACCCGTCACGAGGTTGTCCAGCTGGGGCAGCTGGACGAATAGAAGGAGATCGGACATGGCGTTTATTGTACTAGTCGCTCCTGCGAAACGGAATCATGAAAAGAGGCGCTTAAGCAGCCATTCGACTTCAGCGGGCCCAATGGTTTTCGGGTTGGCCTGTGTGGAGCCCGAGGTCAGGGTTTGCTCCATGATTTCCGGAAGCCGGATGATCGGCTGTCCGGTGAAGGGATTGCGGATGCCCAGCCGGGCGAGGAGGGATTCGGTGGCCGCCGTGAGATCGCTTCCCACGGCTTGCGACAAGCGATCGTAAGCGGCGCCCAGGGCCTGGCGGTTCAGCTTCAGGGCGGCCGGCAGGCACACGGCGCAGACGAGGCCGTGGGGCTGGTGGTAGAAGGCTCCGAGCGGGTGGGCGAGGCCGTGCACCACTCCCAGCCGGGCCTGGGCCAGGGCCACGCCGGCCAGGTAGCTGCCGGCCAGCAGGGAATCGGCTTCGGGCCCGGCCGGATTGGCCTGGACCGCCGGCAGGGAAGCGGCGATCAGGCGGAGGGCGGCGAGGGCGGTGGCTTCGCTCCAGGCATTGCCCTTGCGGCTGGAGCCGGCCTCGAGCGCCTGGGTGTAGGCGTCCATGCCGGCATGGGCGATGACGTCCGGCGGGCTTCCGGCCAGCAGCCCTCCGTCCAGGATGATGCAGGACGCCATGAAGCGGTCGTCGCGGATCGATTTTTTAAGCGACGTGCGCGTGTCCGTCAGCACGGCATTGGGCGTGGCTTCGGCGCCCGTGCCGGCCGTTGTGGGGACGGCCAGGAACGGGATGCCCCGTTTCTGGACGGCCTGCCCCGCATGGATGGCGGCCACGGGAACGGTTTCGTGGAACAGCCCGGCGGCGGTCTTGGCCAGATCCAGCACGCTGCCGCCTCCGATGCCGCTGATCCACGCCGCCTGATGGCGGCGGGCGGTTTCGCGGAGCGTTTCAGCCTGATCCAGGGTGGGCTCTCCGCCCGCATGTTCCACGATCAGGCAGTCGGGGCCGAGCGCCTCCTTCAGGGGCTTGAAGTGGAGGCCTTTCCGGAACGAGGCGCCGATAAGGACAAGACCGCGGCCGCCCCACTCCCGGCCGAGGGAGGGGAGCTGGCGGATCTGGCCGCGCCCGAAGAGCGTGCGGGGGGCGAGGAGCGCTGTGTCGGGAAGGGGCTGCATATCACACGCAGACGATGACGGCCAGGATTTCGAGCGTCTCGGAGCCGTCGTTGATGACGGCGTGGGAGCCGCCGCCGCCCGTCAGCACCGCGTCGCCCTTGGCGAGGCGGGTCTGGGTGACGCCGTCGTCCAGCAAGCCGGTGCCGGAGAGAACCACGTAGAGCTCGTCCTCGTTGACGTGTTCATGTTTGCCGATGGTGGCGCCGGGGGGGATGAGGAGGGTGGCGCAGAGGCGCGATTTGGCGGTGAACTCGGCCGGCTTGAAGGCGTGGCGGAAGCGGATGGTTCCCGTGCCGCCGCGAAGGTTTGGCCGGTCTTCGAGGGGCATGTCGTTGAGCTTGCGGATCATGACGGGCCTTTCGGGCTTTGGGAGCGCTGTGCGAAGGATGGCGGAAGGGGTGGGATTCGAACCCACGGCGCCTTGCGGCGCGTCGGTTTTCAAGACCGATGCTTTAGACCACTCAGCCACCCTTCCGTGTGAGCAAGGGTTTTACTATACGGGCTCGGCCGGGCAAAGTCAATCTGAGCAGTCCGAGGATTCCCGTAGGGTATCGCGTTCACGCAACCCGCCCGACACGTCAAAAGATCGCGTCCTTCCGCGCTTTGGCCTGGGTCGCCTCGACCTGCTGCAAGGTGAACAGGACTCCGGCCAGGCTCAGATCCGGCGTAAGAAAGGTTCCGGGGCCGAATAGCGAGTCGAATACGGCCCGCCGCTCATCGGGCAGGCGCGAATAAAATGCCAGCAAAGCCGCCTTGATGTCCATCTGATGCTTGATCAGGCGGGCATCCTGCCCGGTGCAGCCGTCGGAGGCTTCCGCGGGAGGAGAGGCGCCCTTTGCCCGGACAAGGCGCAGCAGCCTGCGAACCGTTTGCGCTTCCTTGCTTTGGGGAAAATCAATCAGGAGGACGGTCAGGGATTCCGCGGCCCCGGTGTAGTTCGTTTCGATCAGAAGCGCTTCCGCTCGTTGCAGCTGTTTCCAGGGCGGAAGCGGGGGAAGGCCGGATTCCATCAGCGGCTTCGCGCATCCCAGCCACAAGACGACACTCCACAACGGAGCCAGGATGAAGAAGGGGATGACTTTGGGGGAGAGCTGAAGCCGGAGGGGCCGGGGTGCTCGGAGCGGGGATGTCGAGGGAACCTGGCCCTCGGTTCCGCATTCGGCACATTTCACCCAGCGGCCCGCGCAACGGGCGTCAATGATCAGATGTTGCCCGCAGTGCAGGCATGAAAATTTGATGTCGCTCATAGCGGGGACTCTATCCGTTGGGCCCTTTTTGAAAAGGGAGGGGAAACCCGCCTGGGGTCAGTCATTTATCCGGTGGATATCGGAGCTTTCCTTATTTGCAGGGGCTTTCCTGCATTTATACTCGAAACAGATATGGCGACATTCAAACACAATATTTTAGGTCCGCGGAGTAGCGGATGGAAAATGGACAATCGGGGCGGTTGGTTGTCCAGGTCATATCGCTTTGCCGTGGCAGTGATGTTGAGCGTATTGGGTATTGGGGTGCTCGACCTGCTCAAGCCGTTGTATACCGACCGCTCGGCTCCCCTGGTCCTGTTGTCCCTCCCCGTGGCGGCCGCGGCGTGGTGGGGGGGGCGTGGGCCGGGCCTCTTCGCCACGTTTCTGTGTATCCTGGGCGCCTGGGGGTGGCTGATTCCGCCCGTGTGGTTCGGCATTCCGCACCCCGGTGAAACCTTGCGGATTATGCTCACCGCCCTTACCGGAGTGATCGTTAGCGTTCTTTCCGGCTCCCTGCACAAGGCGGCAGAGGCGTTGAGGCAGAGCGAACAGAGGATGCACGCCATTTTTAATCATGCGGCGATGGGGATCATCGAATTGAATCAGGCGGATCGGATCGTTTCAGCCAACAGGCATTTTCTTGAGCTGCTGGGAT
>CAXNFL010000012.1:0-18313 GCA_964201555.1 Kiritimatiellia bacterium | reverse complement strand
GCGGGATGGTTGCCTGGTAGACATTGGCCGAGACGTTGGTCATGGCGGTGTATTCGTAATAGGCGCTGGCGTTGGTCGTGGCCTTATACCACAGGACATTTGTGATGGCGGTAGCTCCGGAACGGGGGTAAATGCCCGCTGAAATCGTCACTTCGTCCATAATGGTGGGCGATGAGGGCGCGTACGTGACGTTGGAGTAGAGCACGGAGGCGCCGCCGTCGGAGACGATCGTTTCGTCGATGCAGAGGCGGTCGATGATCGCCGGCGAGGTGTTCCGGATGCGGATGTAGCGGTTGGTCCAGATATCCGGTAAAACGGCGTAGAAGAAACGATAATCGGCCGAGCGAAGATTCGTCACCGTGTCGAGCGTCGTCCAGCCATTGGTCGTGGAGTTGTTGGTGGGGGAGGCTTCCACCACGAAGGAAACCGGATTAGTGCCGGTATTATCCCAGTTGCGGTAGAAGAAGGAGACTTCGCCGATCCCGTTGGTCATCGCGGGGGAGCGCAGGAAGTTGGTTGCGCTGCCGCCCTGGAGGACGAGGAAGGCTCCGTCGAAGATCCGCTGGCTGTCGTTCACGTCGTTGGTCCGTCCTGCGCGTCCGTTCAGCACCCAGCCTGAGGCGTTTGTGGTCCAGGCGTTGCTGGTCGACCAGGCGGTGAGATCGGAATAGGAAGCCCGCTGGCCCGAGTATGAAAGATCGGTGTCGTTGAATTGGAAGACCAGGGTGGATGAAACGGTTCCGGTCATCAGGATATCACTGCCGCTGGTTTCCGCGGTTCCGTAGACGGGCACCGCCGTGGCGGTCTGATTCTGGTCGCGCCAGAGGGGCGAGCCGGCGCCGGCGCCGGCGAAGCGGAATTGGGCGTTGGCTTTGTTGGTGACGGTCAGGATGGCCCGCCAGCCCTGGTTGGTGAAGGGCGTCATGGTTCGAACCAGGTCGCCCGTGATCGTGACCGCGGAGTAGGCCGAGGTCCACGCGGGCGCGTGATAGATCGTGTGGTAGACGGCCGTGTTGGTGGGCGTGGCGGGATCGGGCCCGCTGAACGTCATGGTGAAGTAATAATCGAGCGGCTGGCCGATCAGGGACTGCACGGGCAGGTCGGCCGTGGTTTGATAGGTGTCGCCGGCCAGCAGGGTCATGCTGTTCGAGGCGTAGCTGCCCGAGCCTCCGAAGCGGTACCAGGCAAAGGCGTTGATGCTGGACGCGCCCGCCTGGGGGACGAGATCGATTCGCAGGCGCGTGCTGCTTTCAACGATCGCAGGCGCCGGTTCGGTTGTGGCGTTTGTCGCCAGCAGCCAGGAGGACTGGACGGTGTAGGAGAGGGGTGCGACCGACCCGGAGGCCGGGTAGAGGAGCGGGCTGGAAAGCGCGCTTTCGTATCCGAGATAGCTGCACTCCAGATAGTATTGAACCAGTCCGGCGCCGCCTGATTTGTCGCCGATACCGGCGGGAATCGCGGCGGAGGTAAAGGTGTTGCCGGAAGGGGTCGTTGTGACAAAAGCCCAGGCGCCCGTTGAACCGGAGCGGTACCAGGCCTTTGCGGAAAGGCTCGAGGCGTCGCCGTCCTTGGTGATGGTGGCGTTGATGGTGACCGTATTGGAGGCCGCCGGAGAGGCCGGGCTGTTCGTCACGCTCGAGAACGTCACGCCGGCGCCCGGCTGGGCGATCACCAGATCGTCGAGCGCGATGCGGGCGTTGGGCCGATTGGTTGACGTGCGGACCCGGACGTAAAAGGAATTGCGGTCCGGGTGGACCAGCGTGTAGCGCGTGAACTGCGTGTACGAAATGTTGGTGACGGCGGCGAGGAAGACCCACTCGGCGGCGTTGGTGCCGCCCGTGCTCGATTTTTCAACGATCAGGCCGGCCGCCGGCGCGTCGCTCGAGTTCAGGTTCCGATGCCAGAATGAGATTTCGCCGATGCCGCCCGCCACGGAGGGGGAGGCAATCCAGGAGGTGGTGTTGCTTTCCAAAACCAGATAGCGGCCGCGCAGTTGAACCATCGAGTTCGAGGCGGTCATGCCCTGGGAGACGGTCCACAGGCTGTTGGTGCTGTTGCCGATGGCCGGCGCATCCCACGATTCGAACTGCTGGACGAGCGCCTGCTTGATCGTGTAGTCGCGGGTCGATTCCTGAAAACGGAACAAAAGCGTTCCGGTGCTGGTCGTGGGCGCGATCTGGATGGCGCCGGCGGAGAGGTCGGCATTCAGGCTGAACGGGGGCGCGGAGCTGGACTGGTTGCTGTCGCCCCACGTGCGGGGGGTGCCGTTGCTGACGCCTTGGAACTGGACGCCGAAGGTGGAGCCGGTATAGGGAATGAATGTTTCCCAGAGGTTCGCCTCGGAGACGAACATGGCGGAGCTCAGTCCGCCCGTCACGCTCATGGAGTCGTTCTGCATGATCGGCCGGAAGGTGGCGCTGAACACCGACGTCGGCGCGTTGACGGGATAGTTGGTGGGCGAGGCGGCTTCGGCGCCAAGGAAGGAGGCGAGGAAGTAGTACTCCAGGAGTGTGCCGGCCACGCCTTGCGCGGGAATGGATCCGGTGGTCCGACAGGTGCCGTTGGACGGCAGGCCCATGACCAGCGGGCTGTAGCCGCCGCTGCCATTCAGGCGGTAGTAGGCCGTCAGGGTGAGGTTGGATGCAGCGTTAAGAAGCGCCACGTCCACGCCTAGCCGGGTGATGGAACCGACCACGGGCTGGGCGGGTTCGGTGATGGGATTGGACAGCTGGATCGTGGCCTGGCTGATCGGGTAGCTCAGCGGGGCGTTGCTGGAGGATTCCGGGTAATAGAAGGGCGTGGTGAAGCTGCTTTCAATGCCCTGGAAGCCGCATTCGAGGTAATATTGCACCGTGCCGGAGCCGCCGGGCTTGTCGCCCTTGCCGGCCGGGATAGGGGTGAGGGTCGTGAAGGCCGAGGCGGTATTGGTCATGACGATCGAGAACCAGGCGCCCGTGGATCCGCTCCGGTACCAGATCTTGGCCGACAGGTTGGAGGCGTTGCCAAGCGCGGTGATGGTGGAGCTGATGGCAACGGGATTGGTGGCCGAGGGAGCGGACGGGCTGTTCGTCGTTCCTGAAAATTGAACGCCGGCCGCCGGCTGGGCGATCATCACCTCGTCGAGGCAGAGCCGCGAGTTCGGGAAGTTCGTCGAGTTGCGAATACGGACATAATGATACGTGCGATCCGAAAGGACGGTGGTCAAGCGCTGGAAGGGCAGGACGCCCAGTGCGTTGGTTGAGGCGATCCGGACCCAGTCGATATCGTTCGTTCCCCCGGAAATCGATTTTTCGATAAGGGCGCCGGTGGTCGGCACGCCGTTGGAGTTGTTGTTCCGGAGCCAGAGCGACACTTCGCCGATGCCCTGGGGCAGATAAGGGGAACGCAGCCAGGTGACGGCGGCGCCGGCGGCCGTATTGCTTTCCAGGATGGCGTAGCCGTTCCGGAGCCGGATGTCCACGTTATTGGAGACCATGCCGTTCATCAGCACCCAACTGGCGGTGTTGGTGTAGGCGCCGAAGGCGGCGGCGGTCCAGGAGTCGAATGTCTCGACGGTCGCTTCCTTGACGACATAGGCGGAGTTTTGTTCCTTGAAACGGAGCACCACCTGGCCCACGTTCGTGGAAGGCGTGACCTGGATGGAGGCCGCATTAAGATCCGCTCCCTGTTCGAGAGGCGGTGTGGTGCCGTTCTGGTTGGCATCGCCCCAATTGCGGGTCGTCACATTGCTGACGCCCTGGAACTGAAAGGAGAACGTCGTGCCGGTGTAGGCGACGAAGGACTCCCATTCGTAGTCCTTGGTAATCGACAGGGTCGAGGCCAGCGTTCCCGTTGTGATCAGGGATCCGTTCTGGGTTGTGTAGGTCCGCGTGGCAACGGTGTAATAAAGGGTGTTGTTGGTGAAACCGTTGTACGGATAATTTGTCGGGGAGGCGGCTCCATTCGGTGCCGGCCCATTGAAGGTGGACCGGACATAGTAGTAGACTTTCCCTGCTACCTGACCGGGAATGGCGGAGGTGGTCATGAAGACGTTTCCACCGATGTTGGTCATGCCGACCTGGTTCGTGGGGGCAACCAGTCCGACCCTGTAGTATAGCGTCATCGCGAGATTCGAAACGATTCCAAAATTCGTGTAGGAGGCCGTGATGTTCACCGGATCGCCTGTGAAAATATCGGAGGAGCCGACTGAGGTTTTGGCGGCGGTTGAATCGATCTGGACCAGCGCAATCGGTTGATACAGGTAGATTTCGTCAAGGTAAAGGATGCCAGCCGCGATGGCGGCCGCTCCGGGGATGTAAAGCCGATAATAGTTGCTTCCGTATTGGGTGATGTTGATGGTGTAGGGATAATAAACGGAAGAGCTTGCTCCGGTAAGGCCTTGGACGAACAAAGTCGACCAGGTGTTGCCATCCGAGGAACTTTGGATGGTGATGTTGGTTCCCGCACCCATCCGACTATAGAACTTCAATGTGCCGGAGCCATTGGTCACATACGGAAGCGCCAGATAGGCATTGGTGGCATACCGATCGAACCGCAGGGCTTTTCCCGCGCCCCCGTAAGCATTCGCGCCTGAGTAGATGGTGGGAAGGACATTGGAGGCGCCATAGGACCATCCGTTATTGGTAACAGTAACCGGCGACACGGTCCAGGTTTCGAAATTCTGTGACAATTCGTCAGCCGCGGCCGGTAAGGCGGCGGAGAGAGACAAAATGGCCAACCAGAGTCCGGCCAAAAGGGTGAAGCGCGATTTCATAAATAGTCCTCCCACTGTTCAGGCTCAATCATAGTTCTTTTTGAGGGCGATCACAATACTAATCAGAGTATTTAAAAGGGATTTTTCGTTGATGTGAGTCCGGAAACAGCTACACTCCCGACATGACCCCATCGTCTCCAACCCGGTTCAATGTCATGCCGAAAACGGTTCGTGAAGAGACCCGGATGACCATTATCGCCGCCGTCGCCATCATCGGGATTGGAGCCCTGGCGGCCATCAATCTTTTTGTGCTGAATAGCGTGTATGGGCGCTCCGTCAAGGCCAGCGCCGCCCAGGAGGTGGCCCAGATGGGCGCCCGCCTGGCCAGCCGCATTTCGGATCTCCCGGTCATCGGGCACGCCAATCCCGAGGAAAAGGAGTGGCGCGAGTTCAACCGGATCATCCGGAGCTTCGACAAGTTTGTTCCTTCCCTGGCGTATGTTTCGGTGCATGAGGACGGGGTCATCCTCTTCCAGGTTTCCCTGACCGGGGATGCGGGCCAGATGCCGCCTCCCGGCCATGTCCGGCTGGGAGCCGAGCCGCGGATCTCGCGTCATCTGGTCATGCTGGAGGGCCGCCTGGTGCCGGTGATGACCTTCAGCGTCGATGTGGCAACGCCCGAAGGCCGCAAGCGGACGGTGGAGGTGGCCCTCAAGCGCGAGGCTATCGCCGAGGAGGAGTCCGGCTCCCGAACCGCGTTGTTTCATATGTTCCGGACTTCCTTGTCGACCATGGCCGTGGGATTCATCGCCTCCGTCATATTGGTGGGCTGGCTGATTCGGCGTGAGCTGCGCCGGGTCCAGGTGCGGCGCCAGGAGGAAAACCTCGCTTTCGCCGGCGCCATGGCAACCGGCATCATCCATGATTTCCGGAATCCCATGTCCGCGCTGCGCCTTGACCTTCAGCTGCTCGACAAGGAGGTGCAGAAAAAGACGGACGTTCGCCTGGATCGTGTCGAGGAATTGTCCGGTCGCGCACGGGGGACCCTGGATCGCCTCGACGACATTCTGAAGGAGTTTCAGCACTTGGCCCGCCCCGAGCAGGAGGCGTTTAGCCCCGTCGATATCAATGCCTGCATGCGCGACTGCCTCAACCTCCTGTCCACCCGGTTTGCGCGGGCGGGGGTTGCCTTGAATACGGAGCTTCATGAGGAGCCGCTGCTGGTGATGGCCTCCGAAACGGGCATGAAGCGGGCCTTGCTGAACATCCTGGTCAACGCCGAACAGGCCTCTCCGCGCGGGGGCGCTGTCCATGTCCGGACCTGGCCGCTGAAGGCGCATGCCTGGATTGAAATCGCGGACCAGGGACCCGGCATTCCGGAAGCAAAACGGACCAAGGTTTTCGAGCTGTTTGTCTCCTCCAAGCCGGGCGGCTTCGGGCTCGGGCTTCCCCTTGCCAAGGCGGCCATTCATTCCTTCCATGGCGCCATTTCCGTTTCCGATGCATCGCCCGGAGCCCGGTTCCAGATCCGGCTTCCGCTGATCTCATCCAAATCCGATGGGGGCCTCCGCCCCGTGAAAAGGACGTAAGTATGGATGCCGCCCATCCGGCCCGCATTTTGTTGATCGAGGACGATCCCGACGGACGCCGCTCCGTGACCGAAGCCCTTGAAGTGGCCGGCTGGACCGTGGTGCCGGCCGCGGACGGCGGGACCGCCGTGGCATTCCTGCAAAAGGAGGAGTTCGACGCCGTCCTCTCGGACCTGGTGCTTCCCGACTTCAACGGGCTTGAGGTGCTTGAGCGGGCCCGCAAAATGTATCCCCAGATGCCGTTCCTGATCATGACCGCCTACGGCAGCGTGGAAACCGCCATCCGCGCCCTGAAGTCCGGCGCCTACGATTACCTGGTCAAGCCGCTGGATCTGGATGAATTGCACTCCAAGATGGCGCGCGCCCTGGAAACGCACGCCTTGCGTCGCGAGGTGGGCGCCCTGCAGGAAGTGCTGGCCAACCGCTTTTCGTTGAAGCAGATGGTTTGTGAATCGGCTGGCATGCAGCGGGTGATCCGGCAGATCAAGTCGGTGGCGGCCACCAACGCCACCGTGCTCGTTTTGGGCGAGAGCGGGACCGGAAAGGAACTGGTGGCCCGTGGCCTTCACGGCGAGAGCAAGCGTAACCGCGGCCAGTTCGTGGCCGTCAATTGTGGCGCATTCACGGAAACCCTCCTGGAATCGGCGCTCTTTGGCCATGAAAAAGGCTCGTTCACGGGCGCGGTGGCGCGCCGGCAGGGCGCCTTCGAGAGAGCCGCCGGCGGAACCCTCTTCCTGGACGAGATTGCCATCGCGCCCAAGGCCGTCCAGATGCGCCTCCTGCGCGCCATTGAAGAAAAGGAAATCCTGCGCGTCGGCGGCGAGGAGCCGATCAAGGTCGACACCCGCATCCTGGCCGCCTCCAATCGGGATCTCGACGTCCTGGTCGAAGAGGGGATCTTTTTGCCCGACCTTCTTTTCCGGCTCCAGGTGGTGACGATCCGGGTGCCGCCCCTGCGGGAGCGCAAAGAGGATATCCGGCCGTTGATCGACCGTTTCGTGGCCCTGGCCTGCGAGGAGCACGGCCGGAACATCGAGCACGTTGAACCTGATTTTTACGCGGCCATGGAGCGGCATACCTGGCCCGGCAATGTCCGCGAGCTTCGCAATGCGGTGGAGTCTTCCGTGATCATGGCTTCCGGTCGCGTCCTCAACGAGCAGGATGTGGCCCTGGCTGTGGATCCCAAACAGCGCAAGGAGCAGGTGCCCGTTCCTATTCAATATCCGGTCGGCATGAGCCTTTCCAACATGGAAAAAGAGGTTCTGATGCAGGCCCTCGCCCGCAACAAGGGCAATCGCCTCCTCACGGCTCAGGAGTTGGGCATCTCCATCCGCACGATTCAACGGAAGATCAAGGACTACAATCTTCCCTTTTAGTGACACATTCGATCGTGCCGGGACTTTTTGTCTCAATTTTTCGTTTAAAAGTGGTTTTTAAATATATTGTAATGCCTTGATTTGCAGGTAGATAAGCCTGATAAATGGGTTGGCATTGCAATTGCTATGATACGTTCTGTTCGATTTTTTAAAGAGAGGTGTATCCATGGATATGAACCGGTTGACTCAAAAGGCGCAGGAGGCGATTCAGGAAGCCCAGAAAAGCGCGATCCGCCGATCCCACCAGGAGGTGGATGGGGAGCATTTGCTGCTGGCCCTCTTGCAACAGGAGGGGGGGCTGGTTTCAGGTCTTCTGGAAAGGATCGGGCCCGTGGCGCCCCTGGTGGCGCGACTGGAGGAGGCCCTGGACCGGAAGCCCAAGGTGGGCGGGAGCACCGAGGCCGGGCGGATATTGGTGACCCAGCGACTGAATGTCCTTCTGCTGAAGGCCGAGGATGAAGCCAAGCGGCTGAAGGACGACTATGTGTCGGTGGAGCATCTCCTGCTGGCCTTTGCGGACGAAGGGCGGGCCACGGAATCCGGAAAGATCCTGACCCAGTTCGGCGTGGATCGTGACCGGATCTTGAAGGAATTGACCGCCGTTCGCGGCAACCAGCGCGTGACCACGGACAATCCCGAGGCGCAGTATGAGGCGCTCAAGAAATACGGCGTCGACCTGGTGGAGATGGCGAAGCAGGGCAAGCTGGATCCGGTGATCGGGCGCGATGCCGAGATCCGTTCCGTCATCCGGATCCTGTCCCGAAAAACGAAAAACAACCCGGTCCTGATCGGCGAGCCCGGGGTGGGGAAGACGGCCATCGTGGAAGGGCTGGCGCAGCGGATCCTGCGGGGCGACGTGCCCGAGGGGCTGAAGGACCGGACCCTCTTCGCCCTCGATATGACCGCCCTGATGGCGGGCGCCAAATACCGAGGCGATTTCGAGGAGCGGCTGAAAGCCGTGCTGAACGAGGTGAAGGCCTCTGACGGGCGCATCCTGCTCTTTATCGACGAGCTGCATAACATCGTGGGGGCGGGGAAGACCGAAGGCTCCACCGACGCCGGCAACATGCTCAAGCCGATGCTGGCTCGCGGCGAACTCCACTGCATCGGCGCCACCACGCTGGATGAATACCGCAAGCACATGGAAAAGGATGCCGCCCTGGAGCGGCGGTTCCAGCCCGTGGTGGTGGATCCCCCCTCCGTGGAGGACACCATTTCCATCCTGCGCGGGCTGAAGGAGCGGTTTGAAGTGCACCATGGCGTGCGCATTCGCGATGCCGCCCTGGTCTCCTCCGCCGTGCTGGCGGACCGCTACATCAGCGACCGGTTTTTGCCGGACAAGGCCATCGACCTCATGGACGAAGCCTGCGCCTCCATCCGCACGGAAATCGACTCGATGCCCGCCGAGCTGGATGCCATCACCCGCCGGATCATGCGCCTGGAGATCGAGGAGACGGCCTTGAAAAAGGAGACGGATACCGCGTCCCAGGAGCGGCTGGGGGCCTTGCGCAAGGAGCTGGCCAATCAGCGCGCCGAGTCGGACGCCATGCGCGCCCAGTGGGAAAAGGAGAAAAAGGCCATCGGGGAGGTGCAGCTGCTGCGCGGCCAGCTTGAGCAGAAACGCCGCGAGGAGGACGAGGCAACCCGGCGCTACGATCTTGAAAAGGCCGCCAAGCTCCGGCATGGCGAAATTCCAGAGCTGGAGCGCAAGATCGCGGCCCTGGCGAAAAGCGAGTCCGTGAAGACCGAGTCCACCCTGCTGCGCGAGGAAGTGACCGAAGAGGAAATCGCCGACGTGGTGGCCCGCTGGACCGGCATTCCGCTGAACCGGCTGCTTCAGGGCGAGCGGGAGAAATTCCTTCACCTGGACACCGTTCTGCACGCCCGCGTGATCGGCCAGGACGAAGCCGTCCAGACTGTGGCGGACGCGGTGCTGCGGTCGCGCGCGGGCATCCAGAATCCCCGCCGCCCCGTGGGCGCCTTCCTGTTCCTGGGCCCGACGGGCGTGGGCAAGACTGAGCTGGCCAAGACCCTGGCCGCCGCGCTCTTCGACAGCGCCGACAACCTGGTGCGCCTGGACATGAGCGAATACATGGAGAAGCACACCGTTTCCCGTCTCATGGGCGCGCCTCCCGGCTATATCGGCTATGAGGAGGGGGGGCAGCTCACCGAAGCCGTGCGCCGGAAGCCGTATAGCGTGGTCCTGCTGGACGAGATCGAGAAGGCGCATCCCGATGTCTTCAATGTGCTGCTTCAGATCCTGGACGACGGCCGGCTGACCGACTCGCACGGGCGGACCGTGAACTTCAAGAATACGATCATCATCATGACCAGCAACATCGGGTCCCCGCTGCTTTTGGAAGGGCTCACCAAGACGGGGACGATCTCCGAGGGAACGCGGCGGAAGGTGATGGAGGAGCTGCAATCCCATTTCCGGCCCGAGTTTCTCAATCGGGTCGATGACGTGGTGCTCTTCAAACCCCTGACTCCGGCGGAAATGGGCAAGATCGTGGACCTCCAATTGGAGGAACTGTCCCGCCGGCTGGGCGAGCAGCGGATCGGGCTGGTCATCACCGATCCGGCCCGCATGATCATCGCCAAGGCCGCCTACGACCCCGTGTACGGCGCCCGCCCGCTCAAGCGGTACCTGCAACGGCAGGTGGAAACGCCCGCGGCCCGGCTGCTCGTCTCCGGCAAGGTGGCGGAAGGCGGCGAAATCCGGGTGACCGCGGGAGCCGCCGGCGAACTGGAGGTGGCGCCGGGCGGTAAAAGCTGATAGGGTTCCGGCATATGGAACTGGCGGATCAAGTCAAGGCCAAGCTCAGGGAGCTTCCCGAGGTGCCCGGTGTCTACCTGATGCGGGATCTGCAGGGGCGGATTATTTACGTGGGCAAGGCGCTGAACCTGAAGGATCGTGTCAGCTCCTATTTCCGCGATTCCAGCTTTGCCACCACCACGCCCCTGCGCCGCGACCTGGTTCTGACCGTGGCGGATCTGGAGTGGTACCAGGCCCGGAACGAGGCCGAGGCCTTGCTCCTGGAGAGCAAGCTGATCAAGGACTACAAGCCGCGGTTCAACATCGCCCTGCGCGATGACAAGCGGTACATGCGGGTCCGGATCCAGCTGGATCATCCGTTCCCCCGGTTCGAAATCTGCCGCCTCAAGCGGCAGGATGGCTACACCTATTTCGGCCCCTACGTCTCCGCCCTTTCCGCCCGGGAGGCGGTGGATTTTGTCGAACGCCGCTTCGGCATTCGCGTCTGCCTTCCGCTGCGGCCCGGCGCCGTCGACTTCAAGCACTGCCTGTCCGAGGTCATCCGCCAGTGTTCGGCGCCCTGCGTCGGCCGCATCTCGCAGGCCGATTATCATGCCCGGGTGGCTCAGGCCTGCGCCTTTCTCCGCGGGGAGTCGCCGGAGCTTCTTGACGACGTGCGCGCGGAGATGACGGCGGCGGCGGCGGAATGCGATTATGAGAGGGCGGCCAGCCTGCGCGATACGCTGCGGCACTTGGAAACCGCCATCCGGCAGAGGCGGTTGCTGACCGGCGATCCCGGCATTCGCGCGCTCGACGCGCAGGCGGGGGTTGCGGAAATCCAGCGCGTCCTCGGTCTGCCGCGCCTGCCGCGGGTGATCGAATGCTTTGATATTTCAACCATTTCAGGCACCCATTCGGTGGCCAGCCTCGTCTCCGCCCTGGACGGCATGCCCCAGAAAAACCGCTACCGGCGTTACCGGATCCGCACCGTCGAGGGGATGAACGATCCCGCGATGATGAAAGAAGTGGTTTCGCGACATCTTGCGGATATCAAGGAAGGCTCCCGGGAATGGCCGGACCTGCTGCTGCTCGACGGCGGACAGACCCAATTGGCGGCGGCGCGCGAAGCCATGGCCGAAGCGGGCCTGACGGAGTCGATTCCCACCGCGGCGCTGGCGAAGCGGTTTGAGGAAATCCACGTCACCCTGCGGGAGCCGCCGATCCGGCTGCCGCCGGAGTCATCGGCGCTGAAAGTCTTGCGAAGCCTGCGGGATGAAGCGCACCGGTTTGCCATTGCCTACAACCGCAAGCTGCGCGCGCGCCGCATCCGGGAATCGGTGCTGGACGATATTCCCGGCATCGGCCCCTCCAAAAAGAAGGCGCTGCTGTCGGCGTTCGGCTCAGTCCGGCGGCTGTCGGCCGCCCCGGAGGAGGAAATCGCGGCTGTTCCGGGCGTGGGCCCGGCGCTGTCGCGCTCGATCAAGGATTGGCTGTGCCCGGCTCCCGTTTCTCAGGAAGCGGATTTCTCGCGCGGGAGCGAGTCGAAATAGGCGATCGTCCGGCGGAGGCCTTCCTCCAGCTGGATCGTCGGCGACCAGTCCAGCATCTTGCGGGCCAGTGAAATGTCCGGCTTCCTCTGGCGGGGGTCATCCGACGGAAGCGGCTTTAAAATCAGGGTGGACGAGGATCCCGTGAGTCGGATCACTTCTTCCGCCAGCTGCCTCATGGTGAACTCCCCGGGGTTCCCCAGGTTGACGGGCCCCGTGAAATCAGCGGGTGACTCCATCAGGCGGATCAGCCCTTCGATCAGGTCGCTGACGTAGCAGAAAGAGCGTGTCTGGGAGCCGTCGCCATAGAGGGCCAGGGGCTCGCCGCGGAGGGCCTGGACGATGAAGTTGGAGACGACCCGCCCGTCGTTCGGGTGCATGCGGGGTCCGTAGGTGTTGAAGATGCGCGCGACCTTGATCTCGACCTGGTGCTGGCGGTGATAGTCGAAGAACAGGGTTTCGGCGCACCGCTTGCCTTCATCGTAGCAGGCGCGCGTGCCGATCGGGTTGACATGGCCCCAGTAGTCTTCCGTCTGGGGATGAACCTTGGGATCGCCATAGACTTCGCTGGTGGAGGCCTGGAGGATGCGGGCCTTGACCCGCTTGGCCAGTCCCAGCATGTTGATGGCGCCGTGAACGCTGGTCTTGGTGGTCTGGACCGGATCGAATTGGTAGTGGATGGGAGACGCGGGGCAGGCGAGGTTGTAGATGGCATCCACTTCCACAAACAGCGGGAATGTCACATCGTGGCGCATCACTTCGAAATAAGGATGGTCCAGCAGGTGGCGGATGTTGGCCTTGGCGCCGGTGAAGAAATTGTCGACGCAGATCACCTCGTGGCCCAGCGCGAGAAGGCGCTCGCACAGGTGGGAGCCCAGGAACCCGGCGCCGCCGGTGACCAGGATGCGTTTGTGTGAGGCAGGTTTCATTGGCGATTCTTCCTTGTTTTCGTGTTCACCCCCAGAGCACGAGCCCGGTCTCTAGCGGGTTGTCCAGTCCGTCGGTCTGGGGCAGTACGCGGATACCATACGTGTATCGGCCGTTTTGAGCAAGCTCATGTGTGCCGGAGAAGATCAGCGCTCCCCGGTTGTCCGCCAGGCCTTTCAGCGTGATGACATCGGGCTTGGCGGTGAAGTCGTGGCCGTCGGTCGGCCCGATCACGAGCTGGACGAGAATCTCCGGCAGGGTGAGCTTGCCGGGTTCGATCCGCACCTTGATCGTCAGCGGCTGGCCAAGGGCGATGGAGTCGCCGGTCGCGCCTTCGACGCGGATATCCTTCAGGCGCAGGGACGAGAAGCGGATGGGGATCTTGAGCTTCCAGTCCGCCAGTTGCCGGGCCAGGGCGAAGCCGTTCCGGGCCAGCAGGGCGCCCCGTTCGGCCGCCGGCACGTAGCTCGACTCCACGTAGTCCCGCACCATGCGTTCGGCGCTGAAGCGGGGCACCAGCGTCTGCATGGAGCGCTTGGCCATGGCGATCCAGCGCTGGGGCAGGCCGCTTTCCTCGCGGGCGAAGAAGAGGGGGACGACGGTGTCTTCGAGCAGTGAATAGAGGGACAGGGCGTCTTCCTCGTCGGTCGTTTCGGGAAGCGGCGCGCCCTCGATCACAGGCGGTCCGATGGTCCAGCCGTTGCTTCCATCGAATCCTTCGCACCACCAGCCGTCGGAGACGCTGAGGTTGATGCCGCCGTTGACGGGGGTTTTCTGCCCGCTGGTGCCGCTGGCTTCGTGGGGGCGGCGGGGTGTGTTGAGCCAGACGTCCGAACCCTGGACGAGCAATCGCGCCAGGGACAGGTCGTAATTTTCCAGGAAGATAATCCGGCCCAGGAAACGGGGATCGTTGCAGGCGGCGATCACCTTGTGGATCAATTCGATGCCGAGTTTGTCCTCGGGGTGGGCCTTGCCCGCGAAGACGAGCATGACCGGGCGCTTGGGATGATTGAGGATCGTGTCCAGCCGGTCGAGGTTGGAGAGCAGCAGCGTCGCGCGCTTGTAGGGGGCAAAGCGGCGTGAAAATCCGATGATCATGGCCGACGGGTTGATGCGGGCGAAGACATCCTCGCGCAGGACATGGGCGGGGCGATATTTCTGGAAATGAGACGAGACGTTCTCCCGGATCGCGGTCAGCAGGTCCTGCCGGAGTTCGTCCTTGGCGTCCCAGAAGGCCGAATCGGGAATGTCGCTCACCCGGGCCCAGAGCGCGGTGTCCGAGAGGCGGCGGGGCCAGTCGGCGCCGAGATGCTTATCCAGCAGGTTTTTCATCCGGGGGGCGACGTAGGACGGGGTGTGGACGCCGTTCGTAATGGACCCGATCGGTATCTGGACCACGGGCGTCCCTTTCCAGACCTCCTGCCACATGGCGCGGGAGACGGCGCCGTGGAGGCGGCTGACCCCGTTGACCCGGCCGGCCGTTTTGAGCCCGAGGACGGTCATGGAGAAGGGGTTGTCGTCACCGCTTCCGGAGCGGCCGAAGTCCCAGAACTCCGCCCAGGAAAGTCCGGCCTTTTCGGCGACGTGGCTGAAGTAATACTCCATGAGGTCGCGCGGGAAGACTTCGTTGCCCGCATCGACGGGCGTATGGGTGGTGAAGACGGTGCTGCCGCGGACCAGTTCGCACGCTTCGGCGCAGGAGAGTCCGTTCTCCAGCATGAGGGCGCGTATCCGCTCCAGCGTCAGGAAGGCGGAGTGGCCCTCATTCATGTGGTAGACGGCGGGGCGGATGCCGAGGCGGCGGAGGAGCCGTTCGCCGCTCATGCCGAGAAGCATCTCCTGCTTGATCCGGGTATGCCGGTCGGCCACATAGAGGCGCGCGGTGATCTGCCGGTCCTCGGGCGTGTTCCGGGGCATGTCGGAGTCGAGGAGGTACAGCGTCACGCGGCCCACGCGGACTTCCCAGGCCCGGGCGTAGAGCGTGCGGCCCGGCAGGTCCAGGGCGATTTCCAGCGGCAGTCCCTGGTCGTCCTTCACGATCTGGACGGGAAGGACGGAAAAGTCGTTTTCCGGGAAATCGGCCTGCTGCCAGCCGTCCTTGTCGAGGTGCTGGCGGAAATAGCCGTTTTTGTAAAGCAGTCCCACGCCGACCAGCGGCACGTTCAGGTCGCTTGCCGCCTTGAGGTGGTCGCCCGAGAGAACGCCGAGGCCGCCCGAGTAGATGGGCAGGCACTCGTGCAGGCCGTATTCGGTGGAGAAGTAGGCGACGGGCGCGCCCCGGTGGAAAGCGGAGCGGGGCGGCAGGAGGCTCTCGGTTCCTTTCATATACGCATCGAACGCCTCGAAGGTGAGCGCGTAGAGCTCCAGGTAGTGCGGGTCGTGCACGAGGGCTTCGAGGCGTTCCCGGGACGCCTGCTCAAGCATGCGCACGGGGTTGTTGTTCATCGACGGCCAGAGGGTCGGGTTCAGGTAGGCGAACAGGTCGAGCGCGTCGGGATTCCAGGTCCACCACAGGTTGTAGGCCAGCTCGCGCAGCCGGCGCAGGGCCGGCGGCAGGTCGACGACGGCCGTCAGGTTTCGCAGGTAGGGCGTTGCGGAGCCGGTGGCGGCGAACGTATGGCTCAACTCGCGCTGGCGGCGGGCGGCGGCCAGCAGCGCCACGCGCTGTTCGGCTTTCTCCAGCGCCTTTTCGAAGGCGCCCAGGTAGTGCGGGAAGAAGAGCTCCCACGAAGCACCCAGGGCCACGGAACGGGCCGACTGGCGCCGGCGCGTGACTTCGGCGCCCTCGCAGGTGGCCAGGGCCAGGAGGAGGGAATGCAGATCCTTGACAACATCGGCATCCGCCCGGTCTTTGCGGCGGAGGATGGAAACGCCCGGTTGTTCGCCGGCGCCCAGGGCCCAGAGCCCGAATCCGGCCAGGTCGGTGGTGAGGGTGGGGACGGCGAAGGCCGCGCTTTCCTGCGGGGTGTAGCCCCAGGGCTCGTAGTAGGAGGGGAACACGCCCATGTCGCAGGCGGACAGCACATCGTAATACGGGATGTTCAGGAAGCCGTCGGCGCCGTTCAGGAACGCGGGGATGAAGAGGACCTTCACCTTGTTTGCCTTCCCGTTCGTCAGGCCGAGCCGGGTGCACGTCGTCAGGATCGGGTCGCGGGCCTGGTTGTAAAGCCGGTGGGTGCTGATCCAGCCGGAGCCCTGTTCGGACCGCGCGCCGGGCTCGCCCTGCACCGCGCGGATGTTCAATTCCTCGTAGCTCCCGAGGACCATGCAAAGGGCCAGCACCTGGTGATTCGAGTTTTTCAGATCGGCTTCGAGGGCGCCCAGGGATTCCAGGAAGACGTCGATGCCCTTGTTGTGAAACTCATACCGCCCCGCGATGCCGATCAGCCGCGTGTCGGCCGGCAGCTCGGTTTGCAGGAACCGCGAGGCGCTGGCCAGCACCTTGGCGCGGATGGGTTCAACCGAGTCCCGCGAGACGCTCAGGTCCGGGATATGCCGCAGGTCGAGACCGTTGGGCGTCACGAGGTCCGGCGCGCGTCCGAGGAAGCTGCGCGCTTCGATGGCGGTGATGTCGCTGACGGTGGTGAAGCAGTCGCTCTCCCGGGCGGAGGCGCTTTCCATCGAGCATTTGGCCACGATGTTGTGGGCGCTGATTTCGCGCTGCGGCGATATGTTTTCCATCTGCCGGTAGATGTCGACCCCCGAGCCGGCCAGCGTGCGGCCGAGCATGGTGGCGTGGGCGGTGAAAACGGTGCCGATTTCCGGCGCTTCCCTTTTCACGCTCAGCAGGCCGGCGCCGCACATCCATTCGTGGAATTGGGCCACGGTGCGCACGCCGGCGGGCTGGAGCACGGCGTGGTAAATGGCGGCGATGACCTCGCCGCACGCGTAGCTGAACATGACGGGTTCCACGTAATCCCAGCCGCCCGAGAGGGAATCCACGCCGTAGGCTTCCCACAGCTCGTAGAGGAGCTGGCCCTGGTTGTACTTCTTGTCGAAGCCGACCAGGATGACCTTCGGCTCGCCCGGGATTTTCCAGCGGCCGAAGCGGCAGCGGATTTCCTTCAGGGCGCAGGCTTCGCGGAGGGCTTGCCAGCCGGGCTCGTCGGTCTCCTCGAATCCCGGATTCTGCTTGAGGTCGGGCCCCAGCAGGAAATAGCGTTCGCCGAAAAAATCGGAAGCCAGGCGGGCTTTGCTGCGGACGACCGTATAAATGCCGCCAACCTTGTTGCAGACCTCCCAGCTGACTTCAAAACAAGCGTCCTCTTTCGAGATGGGCTTCATCAGCGGACTTTCGGGCGACCCGCCTTCCCGGTCGCTTTTGCTTTCTCGGCGGGCTTGGCTTTCGCAGCCGATTTCCCGGGGGCAACCTTTTTCGCCTTACCCGCCGCCTTGACCCTCGTGACTGTTTTCACCTTCGCGACCGGTTTTGTTTTGAGGACAGGTTTGGCAGGGGCGACAGGCTTGGCCACGACGACAGGTTTGGCAGGAGCGACAGGTTTGGCAGGAGCGACAGGTTTGGCAGGGGCGACAGGCTTGGCCGCGACGACAGGCTTGGCCGCGGCGACAGGCTTGGCCGCGACGACAGGCTTGGCCGCGACGACAGGCTTGGCAGGGGCGACGGGTTTCGTCTTGGCAAGGGGGTTCACAGGGTCGGCCGCTTTTGGAAGGGCGGGCGATTCAGGAACGCTGGCCAGTTCCGTTTTTTCGGTCTTGCCGAGGCTTTGTTCGAAGTCGGCGAGCACGTTCATGTAATTGATGTAGGCGTCGTAAGGGGTCCCGTACGGATTGAAGTACTTATGCACGTCGCCGTCCGCGAACCACTTGGTGCACATGTAGTAGAAATGATCCGAGGTCTGGAGCTGGCGCCACACTTTCATCAGGTCGGGATTCCCGCTGGCGCGGACTTTCCGCTCCAGCCGGTAAACCGACTCGATGGCGTCCTTCTGCATGTCGTTGCCGAGCCAGGCGGTCAGGTCGCGTTCGACGTCGGCCCAGGACATGAACTGCGGGATGTCGAGCTGGGCGACCGGCGAATGGGCGGCGGCCACCTCCGAGGGGGTCCGGAAGCGGAAGTCGGGGTGGGTGAGGATGGCGGCCGGCAGGGCCTTCATGAAGGCGAAGATGCCCGTCTCCTCCCACTGGTGCTCGCCGAACGTCTCGTAATCCATGAACAGGTTGGTCACTTCCCCGGACCCGTTGGTCTTGTGGATCCACTGGGCGAACTTTTCGGCCGTGAGGGGGAACTCGCTCCAGTCGTGATTCGAAAATCGGAACGCAATGTCGTCGGACAGGCGGTAGTTCTTGAGCAGCAGCTTCAGCTTGTGGCAGCCGGCGGGCTGGTAGACGTAGTTCGGGTTGCGCCAGCCGAGCACGTGGTCGGCCCCCTCCGCCAGGATGGCGGTGTAGCCGAGGTCCTGGATGGC
>CAXNFL010000011.1:0-19169 GCA_964201555.1 Kiritimatiellia bacterium | reverse complement strand
TTGCCGCGCTAAGGGGCTCCGGCTGGAGGCGCCGGGACCATTATTCCACGTCGCCTCGCCGTCGCCCCTTATCATCGGCAAATCACCTCGTCATATTGCGCCTGATCGAAACGCCGCAACAACCTTGCCTTCGCGCGCCCTGGCCGCTGTCGCGGCCTTGGCCGGCGCGCGAATGGATTCCGTAAAGCGGCCACTGGCTGTTGGACTGTTACTAACGGTCCTGCTGGGAACAATGACGGCCCGGGGCGACTGGACCGCCGGGCGGGGCGACGCGCAAGGTGCGGCGGCGCTGGCCTGGGAGCCGACGGGTGAAATCCAGGAATGGCATTACATCTGGAAAACGGATCGCCGCTACCGCACCGGCGTGGCGATCTGGGCCTCCCCTGCGCTAGCCCTGGTCAAGGGCCGCCCCGTGGCCTTCATCGGCGGCTGCGACCAGACCCTGCACGCCCTTGACCTGCTCGACAAGCGCGTGCTCTGGCGGCGGATGACGAACGCGGAAATCGGGGCCGCGCCTGTGGCGGGCGAGGTGGGCGGCCGGACGGTGGTCTTCTTCGCCTCCAACGACCGCACCCTGTATGCCCTGGACGCCATGACCGGCGTGACCCTCTGGACGCGGGAGCTGGAGCCGGCCTCGCCCACGCTTGGCGATAGCAGCTTCACAAGCCCGCTACTGTTCCAAGGGCGCCTGTATGTGGCCGGGTTCACCTATGACCGCTCGCTCGGCCGCAATAACCAGGTCAGCCGGCTCTACTGCCTGAGCCCGGAAACGGGACAACTCGACTGGGCGCTGCCGATCGGCTCCGGCTTCACCAGCGAGCCCGTGGGCTTTGCGGCCGGCGGCCGCCCCTGCGTGGCGGTGGCGGCCAGGCGGGGGCTGCTGCAGGTGTATGCCGTGGAGGGGAAGGCGCCGGTCCGCCTCTGGACCTACCAGATGCCCCACGAGGTGCTCGGGGCGCCGGCCGTTGAGACCAACGGGGCGAACCCCGTGCTGGTGCTAGGCTCCAAATATGGCAACCTGATCGCGCTGGAGGCGGCGACCGGCCGCGAGCGCTGGAAGCGGATGGCGGGAAACTGGTTCGACAATGCCGCCTGCATCGGGAACGTGGGCGGCACGAACGTCGTGTTCGCCGGCTCCTACGATTACAACGTCTACGCGTTCCGGGCGGCGGATGGCGCGGTGTTGTGGAAGCGGCCGCTGGGCGGCGAGGTGTATTCGGCGCCGGCCTTTTTCACGTTGAACGGCCGGCCGACCGTGGCCGTGGCAGCCCTGGACAATCATGTGCATGTGCTGGATGCGCGCTCGGGAGCCATCCTGACCTCGTATTACACGGGCCGGCCGGTGTGGGACAAGGTCAGCAAGGGCGACACGCTCTGGGGCTCGCCCGCCGTGCTGGAAGCCGGGGATGAGTCGGCCTTGATCCAGGGCTCCTTCAACGACACCGTGTACGTCCTGCCGCTGGTCAAGCCCTGCACCATGCAGGCGCGGGCGCGGTCGGCGAAAAGCCTGTGGCTGAGCCTGGGCATCGTGGCCCTTCTCTTCACCGGCGTGGTGCTGCCCTGGACGCTCAGCGGGAAAGTCCGAAGTTAGTGACTGATCGCCTTGCTCTTACGGCCGGGAACGGCCGGCTCCATGCAGAGCAATTCATGCAATGGACACGGCGGTTCCCCGCCGTTAGAGACTGATCCCTTGCGGTTACGGCGAGGAATCGCCGTCTCCAGGCGACCAGGTCCTACGGGAACGTCGGCTTCAACTCGCGGCTGTTTTCGAGCTTGGCGCTGGCGCCGGCCCCGGGCGCATAGAGAATGACCGGCGCCACGATGCCGCCCGTGCCCACCTCGCTCACCACTTGGTTGGAGACGTTGAAGACGATGACATTGCGGCCCGGTTTCACCGCCGCCGTGGCGTCCATTTCGAAGGGATACATGGCCGCGCCGGGGCTGATGCCGACGACCTGCCCGTTGACCCAGACCTTAGCCGTCTCGTCCACGCCGCCGCACCAGAGGAAGATCCGCTTGCCCGCCGCCGACGCCGGCACCTCCACCGTGGTGCGATACCAGGCCAGGCCCTTGTAATAGCGCAGCCCCTGGTCGCCCCACGACAGGCTGGACGTCTTCAGCTTCTGCCAGTTCCCGCCGGTGAGGTCCGCCCGCCACAGGCCGATGTCCTCGCCCACCTTCAGCGGATCGATCTGGAAGCTCCACTCATCGGAGGCGGCGGCCACCAGGACGTTGCTCCCCGTGACGCGCGCGTAGCCCTGCTCGGTGGGCGAGCGGAAGAACCGCCTCATGTAATTGATGTAGGTGCTGTGGCGGCCGGCCGACAGCATCGGCACGGGCTTCATCTCCATGAGCCTCTGCGCGACCGCATCCATCTTATCGAGCTCCGCCTTGGCGGCCGGGAAATCGACCCGCGTCCGCGCCTCCATCATGCGGCAAAACGCCTCGGTCATGTCGAAGGTGTCGGTGATCATCTTCACGCGCGCCTCATACACCCCCTGCCCGGCCGCCTGCTTCGCGCCCGCGTCCAGCAGCGCCCGGGCCTTCTCCCGCAGCGCGGAGGGATAAAAATGCGGAATGTCCCACGCGGAGCCGGTGCAGTAGTCGCCGTCGCGCAAGGCCGCGTCCATCAGCGTGATGTACCCGAGCATCGGCCCGGCGGCGGGGCCGAAGAACTTCTCGCAGCAATCCTTGAGCAGCGCATCCACGTCGGCCTTGTGATTCCACATCAGCTTGCCGGCGATATACATGGAGGGGAACTGCGGGCCGTAGTTGGGGAACGTCTCGACACGCCAGCCCTTCACGCCCAAGTCGTAGCAGGCGGGAATCTCATCGCGCAGGCGGTCGAGGATGATGAAGGTGAAGCCCGGGCAGGCCAGGTTGCTCCAGTAGCCGCGGTCATAGAGCTCGGGCATGATCTTGCCCCACTCCTGGTAGAGCCACTTGGCGTAGCTCTTCTCGGGCGCGACCGGATTCGAAAAGCCATGCACGCGATCCAGCCCGATGGGCGCCAGCGCCCCCTGGATGGCCGGATTCGGCTTCTCGCGCCTCGGCGGGCGCATATACGTGTGGTAGATGTAAAAGGCCATCTTGGTGTCGGGATACTCCGGCAGCACCTTCTCCAGCACCTTGTTGTAGAACCAGATGTAGCGGTCGGTGACCGCGATCTCGTTGGAGAACGGATCGAAATCGCCTGTATCGAGAGCCCGGCACTTTTCGCACTCGCAGAAGCCGGAGCCGTCGTTCGGACCGCAGCCGATCACGGGGCCCCCGCCCTTTTTCCGGATCTCCTTGATGGCGTTGGCCATGTACTCGATCAGCTTGGGATTCGAGACGCAATGCTGCCGGAGCGTGCGCTTGCCCTTGTAGAGGGCATAATACTCGGCCACTTCCGCGGGCTCGATCAGGCCGGTAGCCTTGTTGATCGTGGCCTCGGGCGCCCGCATGCCGTGGGCGCCCGCAAAGGCATCGCCCCCGCACCGCACCTTCATCTGCCACTCGCGGTTGGGCATCTGGAACGCGCGGGAAGGAAATGACGGGGCCTGCACCGTGGTTTGGACCTTCACCTCCACGGTTTTCAGCGCCGGCATCACCTCGCCCAGATCGCCGGGCATGAACCAGCGGCAGCCGGCCTGCTCCAGCAGTTCCAGGACGCCATAGTAGACGCCTTCCCCGGAGCCGGCAATCCGCACGGCGTTTTCATCCGCCTTCAGCACAAAGGCGCCGCGGACGCCGGCCTTGTCGCCCAGCTCCCGGTCCGCCTGCGCCAGCGAGCCCAGGAGCACCAGGGGCTGCTTGGCCTGGAGCCAGCCCTCGACCCGGGCCGTATCGGCGGTGACCACCTGGAGCCGCGCGCCGGACATCTTTTCCACATCCTCCGCCAGCTCCCGGGCGGCCATCTGATCGAACTTATTCGTCTCCATCGAAATAACGATGAGCGCCGCGGGCTTCCCCTCGTTCACCAGCGTCAAGCCGGCGCCCCAGGCGGGCATCAGGGATGAGGACAGCATCAAAACGCATCCGATTCGTGTCAGGTTGCTCATAGCTCTCTTTCCTTCACTGTTTCACCCGTGCCTCATCCGCTTCCACCACCTCTTTAGGCAATAGCAGATCTTCGGCCGTTTGTGCAAGATAAGGTGGAACCGTCATCAGCAGCCGTCGTCCGCGGCTCTCCTCGAAGCTCCACAGCTTTCCATCCTGGCCGGGTGGAACCGGAATGCTGAAATAGCCAGCTTTATTCGTGGCGCTGAACTCGTACGCCATCCGACCGTCGCCATCCCGCACCTTCCCCTTCATCTCTCCAAAGCCGCCCACAACCGGGGTTCCCCGGGGGACGTAGAAATACAAAGTCCAGCCGCGCGACTTGCTTCCAGCCCCCACTCCGCGCAGCGACGTCTGCGACTCATACGACGAGAGAATGGAAACCCGCGCGCCAGGCGGCCACGCAATCTCGAAGCCCCACCCGCCGTCCGTCACTTCCAGCCGATGCAGCCCCTTGAACGCGCTCGTCAATTCGACGGTATGGCTCGCCTTGTCCAAGGGCGCCTGGGCCGTCGCCGCGACCAATTCCGTGGGATCGTCCTCGGCATAGAGGCTCATCTTCGCAAAGGGGTCCCCCCTGCCCTTGAACTGCCCGCCGCTCACGGCAATGCGCAGCGTTCCCGGCTCCTCCAGCCAGACGTAATACGCGAAACGCCAACACATGGGGCCCTGATATCCCGCTATGCGGCTCTTCAACCGCAGGCGGCTGGCCGCCGGGACAAGGTCCTCGCTGAATGACACCGGCGTGAATCCGGCGACGGGATTGGCGGCGATGCCCTCGCGGATGAACGACTCGACTTCCTCCGGCGTGAAGGGCTTGCTGCTCTTCCAGGGGTTTTTGCCTTCCGGCACGCTCCAGGATTCGATGCTGACGGGGGACCGGAAGCCGAAGCCGCGCGTATCCCGCCAGAGCGCCAGGCTGTGCACCATGTGGGTGCCGCGGATCCGATAGGCAAAGCTCAGCACCCGCTCGGTGCCGTCGGCCTTGTAGACGGGCTCCTTCAAAATCGACCCGTTGTCGTCCTTCAGAAGCGCGAGAACATCATCGGGCGAGGGCTCGCTGACGGCCTCGGCGCCCTCATCCTTGATGGTCCGCAACAATTCCACATAGCGCGTGTAGAGGGTCAGGTCATCCAGGCGCGAGCGAATGCCGGGGTCCCGGGTCAGCCGGCGGGCGGCCTCCAGCTGCCGATACAGGCTCCCCACCAGGTGCTGGCTGAGCAGCGGCTTGGAGGAGCGGTCAATCAGCCGATAGAACACCCGCATCGGCGCCTCGGCCGGCCCGAAGGCCTTTTGAAAAAAATCGTCCACAATCGCGTCGAAGTTTTCGCCCGTATTCCAAAGCAGGCGGGCGGCCACATAGTGACCCAGCCCCAGCGGGCCCCAGCCGTTGCCCGACTCGGCGCTCATGAACCGGGCGCCCAGCTCATGATACCGGCGGATGGAATCGCGGATGGCCCCGGGATCGCCGGCCTTGGCCCTCCCGGGAAGATCCTTGTGCTTGACCGTGATACTGAAATAATCCCGCACGCCCAGCACCGCGCCCTGCCGGCGCCAGCCGCTCAACAGCTGCTCAACCGTGTAGGGACCCTGGATAAAGGCCGTGGCCACGCTGACGACCACGTTGGAATGGACGCGGAGGGTCGGCGGGGGGGAATGCTGGAAGTAGGCATAGATGCCCACATATTTGTTCGTGTAGCGCTGCTGAAGGGCCTCGGCCACCGCGTTGGCCAGGGTCACCACGCGATCGGATATATTGCTGAAGACCTGCTCTTCCCCGGGGCACTCCCAGCCTCCGCCATCGCTGGGCTCCATCGAGATGAAATCCCGGTCTGGATTTTTATCAAAGTAGTCCAGGGCATCGTCCACAACCAGCTTCCGCAACCCGGGGTTGGAGATGCGCAGCTTTGAGGACTTCGCCGAGCAGAGGTATTCCGGGTGCCTGTCGAACTCGGACTGGTTGGCCGAAATGATGCCCGCGTAGGCGTGGCCGGATTGGAGATCGATACTTCCGCCCATGCGGTTGCGCGCATCCCAGGCCCTTTTCGCGGGCATCATGTCGCTCCAATCATGGAACCCATACCAGATCTTGCGAGAATAGTAGTCCGGGCGTTCGTTGGCATCGACGGCCAGGCGCAAGTCCGGCGTGTTGGGCACGATTTCCCAATGGGCGCCCGGGAAGAATTGCCGATAGCCGAGCCGGTGCAGCAGATCCCACACCGCGTGTTCAACGGCGAGCTCCGTCGCCCCAACCACCCAGACGCCCGCGGCATGGGAGCGCAGCAGGTACTGTTCGTTACGCGCGGGAATCGGCGCGTCCAGCTGGGATTCGAGCTTCAGGCTCTTGAAATCGGAGTCCAGGCCCACGGCGATGCCCTCCCGCCCGTCACCCCGGACCACCTCGAACGGGGCGCCCGCGATCCGCCCCAAGTAATCCGCCAGCGTTCCGGCCGCCGCGGCGACCCGCGGAGAAGCGGATCCGGCGATCACGATGCGGAGGCACGGCTTTCCTTCGGCGGCAAGGGAAGTGGAGGCCGCCCACAACGACGTCGAGCCCAGGAGCACAAGCAGGCCCGCCAGAATTGCTTGCCGCCGTTTCACAATCCCTTCATTTCCGGATTCCAGCTGTTCCGCCATTCGATTCGCAACCGGGTTCCACTCACCGTCATCGGGAGCCACACGTAAGTCGAACTTCCCAAATCCTTCGGCTCCCACCGATCGCCCATGTACATATACTCGTCCGCCTCACCGCCCGCCCTCGGCAACACAAATGTGCTTTGAGACCGGAACGAGGTTCCCTCCGCATCCCCCGCAAACGGATCGCCAAGCACCGTCCACGGCCCCGTCATCCGGTCCGCCACCGCCGTCTCCGACGGATTCGGGAACCACCCCGAGCAGCCTGACGTGATCAGATACAAACGCCCCTCGTGGCGAAAAACCGCCGGCGCCTCCCGCCGCCGCCCCGCCATCACTCGCGTAAAATCGCCCGCGACATCTGTATAGTCATCCGTCAACCGGCCCACATGCAACGTATCGTTCCGCTCCGACGAATAAATCAGCCATCCGCTACCATCGTCATCCCGAAACACCGTCATGTCTCTGCTGTCGCACCCGTGCGGCCGAAAACTTCTCAGATACTCAAACGGGCCCTCGGGCTTATCCGCCACCGCCACGCCCACAGCCGCCTTGTCCCTCTGATAGCTGTCGATATGCATCCACATCACATAGCGGCCCGTCGCCGGGCATTGGATCACTTTCGGTCGTTCGAGAATATTTTTCGGGTACAAATCATGATCAGGTTCGTCCGACCGAGCTTTTAACACCACCCCCGCATGCCGCCAGATCGCCAAATCGGTAGACACATAACAGGAAACCCCGATGACATCCACCCGGAAACCGCAGCGCGGTTCGGCCAGAGTCGGCCCGCCCTTGTTTTCCCCATACCAGTAATACCGGCCCTTTTCAGCCCAGATTCCGCCGCCGTGCGCCTGGATGGAATGTCCCTCCGTGTCCAGCCATGGCTTTCCGGAAACGATCATAAAGCCCTTTTCCTTTACCCGCTCCACCGAGCCCCGGTATTCCGCCAGTGTCCCCGGCGCGGCGCCCCGCGTCCCTTTCAGCGAACCAATATCAGGGCTCCGCGAGTTGCCCCCTTGGCCGCCTTCTGATAAGCGCCCATGGCGGGGCTGGCGAAAGCTTCGCCGTCGAGATCCACGCCAGTCGCCATCCAGAACAAATTGGTCCCCGCACCGATGCAGGGCGAACTCGCCTTGAGGTGATAGTTCCCTCCCGTCAGGTTGGTTCCGTACCCGCTGCCGACATTCACGAACATCGGATCGGCGGTGACGTTGCTGTTCACGCCGGCAACCAGATCGGGGCTGCAGGAATAGCCGATATTGGTCGAAATCCCGCTGATGTCGTTGGTTCCGCCGGCCTTGGAGGCCTTGTTATTCACGACAATGCAGTTGGTCACAGAGAAGACTGTATCGTCGGAATAGATCCCTCCGCCGTTTGTGGCCAGATTGCCGACAATGGTACAGTTCTGAACAGCCAAACCGCGGCTTGAGCCATACACCCCCCCGCCCATATTCCCGGCCTCGTTCCCCGCAATCAATGAGTTGCGGCATATCGCGCCGGCCGTGTTTGCCTTCGAGAGGCCGCCCCCGCCAGTGCCAGCCACATTATTGGACACGATACATTCCGTCACCAGGCCCGCATCCAGGCGTATGCCGCCGCCGGAAGCAACCGTCGCCCTGTTTCCCGTGACAAGACAGCCGCGCACGACCACCGTGCCCCCGTCCACAAAAAAGCCGCCGCCGCCGCCGCTTGCAATACTCGAGTTGTTCCGGATCTCGCAGTTCAACACGTTCCCGGCAGTTACCGCAAAGCCACCGCCTTTGGCCCCCGCCGCGGACACCGCCATATTTCCGATGACGAGACAATTCCGCACCGTGGAAACGGCGGTCTGATAGATCCCGCCCCCAGGTAAAGAATACGAGTTTCCGTTGGTGACCGTGAAGCCCTCCACCAAGGCTCCGGCGCCGCTGATATTCAGGATCCGATTGGTTGAAACAGGATATCCGCCCTTGAGCACAGTGTCTTTCCAATTGCCGCTGAACCCCCGCAAGGTGATCCCGTTCGTGATCATAATTTCACTGAACACCGTATAGACGCCATTGCTGACGAGCACCGTCGTGAATCCGGAGCCGGCCGCATCCACGGCGGACTGGATGTTCGTCGCCGCCTTGCCCCAGGTGTCAAAGGGGGGAACATGGGCGCCGTTGGTCGACACATAGGCAATGGCGGGATAGACCATGATGTAATCGGCCAGGGTTCGGGAGGCCATCTCGCCGGCCGCGTTGCTCACGTTCAAGGTCACCGTGTAGGCGTTGGTGCGTATCGCATAGGTATGGACCGCAACCGCGTCAACCGACCACGCGTTGGTTGTTCCGTCGCCGAATATCCACTGCCACCGCAGCCCGTTGGTGCTTCCGCTGGTCTCTCCGGTAAAGGTCACCAGCAAGGGCGGCAGCCCGCTCGTAGGCGTTGCCACAAACCCGTTCGTCAGCGCACCCAGGGGGGAATAAGCCTCGTAGGCGCCCATGTCCACCGTTCCCCACGCCGGGCGGATCCGGTTATTTCCGGCCAGATCGAGCTGGGCCGCCGTCATCCAGGCCAGATTGGTTCCCCTTCCGATACAGGGCGAATTGCTCTTCAGGGCATAATCGCCCAGTACCGCGTTGGTTCCGAATCCCGCCCCCTCGTCCAGGAAGAGCGGGGCGGCGGTGAGATTGCTGACGCCGTAGCTGAGCGTCGGGCTGCACGAGTAGCCGAATGCCGTCGAAAGGCCGCCGATATCGTTGGTGGCGCCGACCTGGGAGGCCCGATTATTCACGACGATGCAGTTTGTTCCAGCCAGCGTCGCGAGGGCGGTATATAATCCGCCGCCATTCGTGGCCAGATTGCCGACCGCCGTGCAGTTTTGCAAAACCAGCGTGCCGGTTGCCAGATAAACGCCGCCGCCGGACGTCGGCGTCTGATTTCCGGCTATCAACACGTTCCGGCAAAACGACGTGGAGGAATTCGACTTGGCAATTCCGCCGCCCCCGCTCCCGGATGAATTTTTGAACACGGAACAATTCAACACCGTGCCGCCTCCCAGCAGAATCCCGCCGCCGATGGTGCCGGCACGGTTTTCAACGACCACGCAATTGCTGGCGATAGCCGTAGAGGACGCGGTCAAATAGACGCCGCCCCCCCCGCCTTGAATGGCGGTGTTGTTCCGAATGGTGCAGGACAGGATAAACCCGGCCGAGGCGCTGATTCCGCCGCCATGAATGCTGGATGCACCCGTCGCGGAGTTCCCCGCAATCAGGCAATTTTTCACGGTCGAAGCCGCCGTCATGCTGACGCCTCCTCCAGAGGCCGTGCTGTACCCGTTCGTAACCGTGAAGCCTTCCACCACGGCGCCGGCGCCGGTGATATTCAATATGCGGTTGGTCGTGACCGGATAGCCGCCCTTCAGGGTGGTGTCGACCCAGTTTCCGCTGAACCCGCGAAGCGTGATTCCATTGGTGATCGTGATTTCATTCGTCACCGCGTAGAGGCCATTGGAAACCAGCACCACGCACTCCGTTGTGCCGGGAACGAGATCGGCTTGCGCCTTATCCACGGCCGTCTGGATGTTGGTGGCCGCCGTGCCCCAGGCTTGATAGGGCCACTGGGCGCTCCCATTGACCGGCACCACGTAGTAATAGTTTGTCTGGACGGCCTGCGCCGGCTCAGACAGAATGACAAAGCCCAGCAGACCCGACGCAAGCGCTTGCGCGCCCGCCTTCGTCCAACGACTTCTCTTCATCGAAACCTCCTGCCGCTCTCTCGTTTCATGCGCTCCGCCTCACCACCAACTGTGTCTTCACCGTGACACTCAACGCCCCCGCCGGCGCCGAATCGCCCGCGATCCGGCGCAACAGGATCTCCGCCGCCGCCTGCCCCAGCTCCCGGTTCGGCAGGGAGACCGTCGTCAACTCCGGATAGGTCATCGCCGCCGCGGGCCGATCGTCAAAGCCCACCAGCGCCACCTCCTCCGGCACCTTCACCCCCAGCTCCAAAAAGCGGTTCAAAATGCCTAAGGCCAGCGGATCGTCAAACGTCACCACGGCATCCGGCCGCGCCCGCATCGCCAGCAAGCGGTCCGCCGCCGTCCGCCCGTCCGCAAACTGGTGTCCCCGGGTGATGATGGACTCGGGGCTCAAGCCGAAGGCGTCCAGCCCCCGGCAGTAGCCCTCGTAGCGCCCGCGCGAGTTCGCCCGGTCCAGCCCCGCATACACAATCCGCCGGCGCCCGCCCGCTATCAAATGGCGCACGGCCTCCTGCATCCCCCACTGCCGGTCAATCGACACCCTGTCCGTCAAACGATTCCCCTCTTCAACGGTCGTGCCAGCCGGGCGATCGGCTGGCGACAAATCCATATCCGCCGCCACACAGGGCATGCCGCCCGCCTGCAGGGCCGCCACCAATTCGCCCAGGGAAGTCTTATCCGGGAAAACCGCAACCCCACCCGCCCGCGCCGCGAAAATTCCGTCCGCCAACCGGGCCGCCGCCCGCGAATCGCCGCCCGAGACGAACATCACGGTCACGTCGTAACCCGCGGCCCTGGAGGTTTCCACAAAAGCCGCGAGCCTCGCAAATCCCCGCTCATCCGGCTCGCCGCACACGGCGCATAACGTCCGGCTGCATCCCGTCCGTAAACTCCGCGCCGCCAGATGCGGACGATAGCCCAGTTTCCGGGCGCACGCCCGCACGCTCTCCCGCGTGGCGGCGCTGACCGAAGAGCCCTCCTGCAAGGCCCGGCTCACCGTCATCTTCGAAAGGCCCGTCTTCTCGGCGATATCTTTTAGCGATACCATTCAGTTTCCCATGATGTTATCGTTAACTTTTTCAGTTCGGAGGCGCGCAGTCAAGATTTAAAAGACAAGCGCGCCGCTGCAGTCGTTACGATGAATGCCGCCAAACATGCACGACCAGCACGAGGTGTCCTTGCCCTCCCCATGACGGTGCCGGATGACATTGAACCGCCAGTGCTCGCCCGGCTTGGGCGGCGGCGTCCGCAGGCTGGCGAACGGCACGGCCAGCTCGGCATACCAGTGACCCTGCACCCGCGAAACGGCCGCGGTCCACTCCAGCGGCGCGACCATGAATGAGCCCCCACCCTCGACCCGGAAATAGGCGTGGGAGCGGGAGCCGGCGGGCGTGATCATCAGCTGGTTGAAGAACTCCCCCTGCCCCGGCGCGTTGAGACGGAACTCCAGGGTGTCTTCCTTATGATAGCAAAGCTTATTGTCCGGAAGGGCCGGGCCCCGGCCCAGGCGATCCGTCAGCGGCTCCTCGCAGTCCGCGGCCAGGTACAGGAAGTGTTCGTCATGCGTCACCAGCACGCGCGTTTTGACGGGCGCCGGAGCCTGCTGCTCGAACCGGACAAAGTCCGTGGCCACGCCCGTGCGCTCAAAGTCCTGCCAGCACGTGTCCGACAATACACCGTCCGTCACGGGCGGCGTCCGGCACCGGCCGCAAACCACGGGGGCCGGCCCGAAGGACGCGGAAAACCGTTCGGGCGATCCGGCGAACCGGAAGGAAAACAGGTCCGCACGCCGCAGGTAAAGCCGCACATTCACGGAACAGCCGATCAGGGAGGCCAGATCCCCGTCGCCGGACCAGGTGAGCCGATGATCCACGGCATCCCCGGTGAAAGCGTCCGCCCGATCGGCGTGGAACCGGGTGATAATGGAGCCGCCGTCGCGGATCAGCTCCGCCCGGATCGAGCCTCCCGGATCGGTCCTGGCGTTGATGTGGAGGGCATCCCCCCGCACCAGGAGTCGGCGGGACAGCACCACCCCCTCCGCCTCGGCCCGCAGGGAAACGAAGCCGCCCTGCCGGCCCTCGGCAAGGCCGATATCAAAGCGAGTGGCGTGCCGGTCGTGCTTGACGCCGGTTCCGGCATAATAAAACCGGATGCGACCGTTCCAGGCCACCGGCGGGCAGCAGGTCAGGATCATGTTGGAGTCGAAAGCCCCTTCGTTGCCCAGCGGCACCACATCCTCCCCGGGATACAGCGAAGACCACGCGATGCCATCCCGGCTCCAGGCGCCTTTCACCCGTATCGTCTGCCGCCAGCGCGGATCGTGGGGAAGATCGGAGTAGGACAGCCAGGGGAACCCCCAGTAGATGCCGGATTCCTGAAAAACGGTCATCCCGTAAATCTGGGCTCCGGGCCCGAATTCAGCTCCGGCGGTCCAGATGATGGACGGCCCGTTCCAATGCTCAAGATCCGTGCTGTCCCCCAGGGCAAGCGTGCGGAGCGTCTGGTGGCGCCGCCACACGCGCATGTAACCCCGGTAAAGGCCCAGCCGCTCATCACGCAGGAAAAAATTCGTCTCCTCCAGCCCATCCCCGGAGCCGTTGGGCCAGACCGGCTCGGTCGAGTGCCGGCGCCACGTCAGTCCGTCCGCCGAATAGGCCAGATAGTAGCTGGGCCGGTAATAGATCATTTTATACCGGCGAGCCGGATCACGCTCCCCCGGCTCATGGAAAATCCGGCAGGCGCTGGAACAGGGAGTGCCGTCATCAAAAACCAGGATATTGTTGTCACGCGATCCGCCGGCCTTGAACAGGCTCAGGGCGGGCCGGTCCCACCGGATCCCGTCCCGCGAGACGGCCAGGTGAAGCAATCCGTCTTGGGACATGTCGGGAAGCTTGCGTTTAATCCCGGCGCTGGTGTACCACAGGCGCCACAGCCCGTCATCGCCCGGCGGCAGCACGGTAATGGGACGGACATCCGATCCTTCCCAGGGTTTCTCGCCAATCAGCACGGGGTTTGACTCCGCCTTGGCCATGGAATGGAATCGCCGCTCCACTCCCTCCGTTGCCTCCACCGCCCCGTCATCCACGAAAAACTGGGGCGTGTCGCATATATCGAGGACATCGTAAGTCTCGTCTTTCATAAACCCTCACGATACCATGCATTTCCCTAATATGTTATCGTTAACTTTTTCATTTCGAAGGCGCGTAGTCAAGGTTATTCAATGAGCCCGTCCGCCCCGCTCAATTTCCAATCGGGACAGCGGCGGCCAGCGGCCCAGCCGGGGGCGGATAAACCTGGATATCCGAAAGCGGCCGCACATACTTTTTGAGCAGGTCCTCGGTGAGGCCATGGTTCTCGATGATCTCGCGATACAGGTGCGCGCTCGGCTTGAGCATCCGCTTGAAGGTTTTGAAATCGACATCGATCAGGCCGAACCGCGGCTTGAACGAGCCCCACTCGTAGTTGTCCATCACGGACCAGTGCATGTACCCGCGCACGTCCGCCCCCATCTTCATGGCCTCGCGCAGGGCGCTGAGATGGCGGGCCAAGTAGATCACGCGCAGGCGGTCGTCGTCGCAGCAGCAGCCGTTTTCGCAGATGTAGATCGGCCGGTCCGTGAACCGCGGCAGATGCTGCACGAAACCGTCCGGATAGAACTCCTCGTGATACATCGGCTCGTCGATCATGTTCACGCGGTCGAACGGGAAGCGCGGGGCGCTGAATAACGCGTTCCGCGCGCTCGCCATGTGGCGGGTGTAGTAATTGACGGCCCAATAGTCCAGGCTGCCCTTGACTTCGTCCGAGGACTCGGCGTCGGTGTAGGGAAGCACCAGCTCGCCCGTCTTGATCGCGTGGATGAAGAACTCATTCTGGCACCAGTCCAGCACATCGGCCGCCGCCCGGTCCATCGGGTCGAAGCTCCGCTGCGGCTGCCAGTGGATCAGCGCATGGGTGCTGCTGATTGGGGCCTTCGAGTACTGCTTGATGACGTGATAGCCCCGCGCGTGGGCGAGCAGCAGGTTCTTGTACAGATAGAATTTCGGCGGATTGATGCCGTGGTTGTTGAATTCGTTCAGCACCACCCACAGGTGGACGTAGTCTTTAATTTTGGGAACAATATAATTCAGGTGCTTTTCAAAGTACTTGACGTTTTCGCGCTTCTCGAAGCCGCCGAGCGCCTCGAACCACTGCGGGTGCGACCAGTGGTGCAAGGTCAGGCAGACCTTGATCCCCCGGCTGTTCAGCCGCTCCAGGATATCCAGGTAGCGGGCCAGGGCCGATTCGTCGTACCGCCCCTGCTCCGGCTCGATGCGGGACCACTCCAGCGACATGCGGTAGACCTGCAGCTTCATCGAGGCGAAGAGGTCGATGTCCTCGCGGTACAGCTCCCAGTGGTTGCAGGCCTTGCCGGACTTCACGGGGAAGTTGGGCGAGTCATCCCGCTCCATCTGGTTGTACTGGCTGTGGACGTTGTCCCCCTCGATCTGGTGCCCGGCCGCGCCGGCGCCCCAGAGGAACGAGTCGGGAAAGAGAACCTCTTTCATCGCGAGCGTGGTGATCATCGTTGTCCCTTTGCCCTCATGTTTGCCGCGTCTTCAATCCTGCGCGTTTGGCCGCGGCCAGCTGCTGCTTATCCGAAGAGGCGAAGAGCTCCGCCCCCCACTCCAGGGCGCACGCCACGTGGAGGGCATCCAGGGCTCGAACGGGGCTTGCCTCGATCACCGTGATCGCCGAGGCGATCACGGAGGGCGTCAAGTCGATGATGTCGGCGTCGCGAACGTCCTCCAGCAACCGCTGCCGGGCCTCGTTGCACTGGGCTTGCGTCAGCGTGTGTTCGCGGCGGCGGCGGTTGAGCGCGGAGACAATCTCCGGCACGCAAAGCACGCTTAGCCCCAGGTCCGAGGCCTGGCCGCAGAGGGTTTCCACGCGATCGCTTCCGCTCTCCTCGACAAAGCGCTTCGCAAAGGCGGACGAGTCAAGATACAGTTTCACGGTCGCGCTCCGCCAGAATGGTTGCCGCGAGGCCCGCGCCCCTGGTCGCGAGCCTCAGCCCGGGCTTCTTCCATGACGGGCTTCCGCGCTTCCGGCTTCCAATGGGAGTCACCTCCGCAATCGGCCGCCCGTGGCGAAGCACCAGCAGCGTCTCACCGTTCTCCACCCGGCTCAGCATGCCGGAGGCATGACTCCGGAATTCGGTCAGGGTTACGCTTGTCATGACGGATCTCCAATTTGTACAGAACTGTACAGAAATATGTACACTTTGTCAATGTCCGAGCCTGAAACGCAACCCCGCTAAGCGGGCATCATCAGGGCGAAATACCAGTTCATGAGGCGGGGCCCCCAGAGCATCCAGATGAGGGCGGCGAAGACGATGTAGGGGCCGAAAGGAATATGGCGGCCGAGCTTGCGCCGGCCCGTGAGAATGAAAAACACACCAAACAGGGCGCCCAGGAGGGATGAGAAAAACAGGATAAAGCACACCGCCTTGACGCCGAAAAAGGCGCCCAGCGCGCCCATCAGCTTCACGTCCCCGAAGCCCATGGCCTCCTTGCGGAAGATCAGCTTGCCGAAATAGGCGACCAGCCACAGCAGCCCGAAGCCGAAGGCCGCCCCCACGGCTCCATAGGCAAGCCCCTGGAAGGGCCCGGTCTCGCCATGCAAGGCCGGCACCAGCGGGCTCAGCAGCAGCCCCGCCACGATGCCGCCCAGCGTGACCCGGTCCGGAATGATCATATGCCGGCAGTCGACAAACGCGCCCAGCAGCAGGCCGCTGATGATCAGCCAGAACACCGGCACCAGCCCCACCTGCTCCACCCCCGCCAGGCCCAGCAGCCGGTCGCCCGGCTGGGCGCCATACTTGAACCAGGCCAGCAGGAAGAGGAGGGCCGTGAGCAGCTCCACGATCACGTAGCGGGCGGAAATGGCGGTTCCGCAGTGGCGGCAGCGCGCCCGGAGCAGGACCCAGCTCACCAGCGGGACGTTGTCATACCAGGCGATCAGGTTCTTGCAGCCGGGGCAGTGGGAGCGCGGCGCCACCACCGACATCCGCCGCGGAATGCGGTAGATGCAGACATTCAGGAAGCTGCCGATGCAGGCCCCCCAGAAGAAGGCCAGCAGGGTGAAGAACGGATAGCCGATCGCCACAATGTCCGCAATCATACGCGCATCCTTAATCCGCCGCCATGGCGATCAGCCCCGACCGGTTGATGTCCACCACGCCGTACGGCTTCATCAGGCCGATGAAGTCCGCGATCTTCTGCTGGTCGTCCACCAGGCGGATGACCAGCGAGTTGGACTGCACCAGGATGACCTTGGCGCCGAACACGTCCACGAGGTCCATCACGGCCCCGCGCTGCTCCTCGCCCGCCGCCACCTTGATCAGCACCATCTCCTGGCCGATGAATCGCTGCGCGGTCAGGTCGGTCACCTTGATCACGTCGATCAGCTTGTTCAGCTGCTTGGTCACCTGCTCGATCACCCGGTCGTCGCCCGGCACCTCGATGGTCATCTTGGAGACGTCGGCGTCCAGCGTGGGCGCCACGGTCAGGCCGTCGATGTTGTAGCCGCGTCCGGAGATGAGGCCCACGATCCGGGCCAGCACGCCGGGCTTGTTTTCCACCTGCAAGGTCACAATATGCTTCATGGCAGCTTCCTCCGCGTTAGGACATGCCCTGGATCATTTCGTTCAACGACGCGCCGGGCGGCACCATGGGGTAGACGTTCTCCTCCGGGGCCACCACGCACTCCACCACCACGGGGCCGGAGGAGGTGAACGCCTTCTCCAGCGCCTGCGCCAGCTCGTCCTTGCGCGTCACGCGGATGCCGGTGGCGCCATGCGCCTCGGCCAGCATCACGAAGTCGGGCCGGTACTTGCCCGGCTCGACCCCCTCCATCCGCTCGTTGACCGGGCGGTTGTTGGGCGTCAGGACCGAGGCCGAGTACTGCTTCCCGTAGAACATCTCCTGCCACTGCCGCACCATGCCCAGGTGGCCGTTGTTCAGGATCACGACCGCCAGCGGCAGCTTCTGCTCCACCGCCACGACCAACTCTTGGAAGTTCATCTGCACGCCGCCGTCGCCGCAGATCGCCACCACGCGCTTGTCGGGCCGCCCCATCGCCGCCCCGATGGCCGCGGGCAGCCCGAAGCCCATGGTGCCCAGCCCGCCCGAGGAGAGGAACGAGCGGGGCTGGGTGTATTTGTAATAGTGTGCCGACCACATCTGGTGCTGGCCCACGTCGGTCACCACGATGGCGTCGCCCTTCGACACCTCGTAGATCTTCTCGATCACGAACTGGGGCAGCAAGGCCTCGGTCTTGAGGTCGTACGCGAGCGGCGCGTTCTTCTTCCACTCGTCGATCTGGGCCAGCCAGTCGCCCCGGTCGCCCTCCTTCACTTCCTGGAGCAGCGCCTGGAGCACCTGCTTCACATGGCCCACCACGGGAATGTGCGTCTCCACGCTCTTGGAGATGGCGGAGGGGTCGATGTCGATGTGCCCGATCTTGGCGTGGGGCGCGAACTCGGAGATCTTGCCGGTCACGCGATCGTCGAACCGCGCGCCCACCGAGACGAGCAGGTCGCAGGTGCTGATGGCCTTGTTGGCCGCCACGAAGCCGTGCATGCCCACCATGCGCAGGGCCAGCGGATCGGTCTCGGGAAAGGCCCCGAGCCCCAGCAGCGTGGTGGCCACCGGCACCCGGGCCTTGCGGGCCAGGGCCGTCAGCTCCGCCGCCGCCTCGCCTGAAATCACGCCGCCGCCCACGAGGAACACCGGCTTGAGCGCCTTGTTGATGGCCTCGGCCAGGCGGGTGATCTGCTTGGGGTGCCCCTTTTCGGAAGGCCGGTAGCTGCGGATGTCGGGATCCCCTGTGAAGGTGGCGCTGGTCTTGGCGCGCTGCACATCCTTGGGGATATCCACCAGCACGGGGCCGGGCCGGCCCGTGCGGGCAATCTTGAAGGCCTCGGCCATGACGCGCGGAATATCGTCCACGTTGCGCACGAGGTAGTTGTGCTTGGTCACGGCGCGGGTGATGCCGCAGGTGTCGGCCTCCTGGAAGGCGTCGTTGCCGATCATGTGGCTGGGCACCTGCCCCGTCACGCACACCATCGGCACGCCGTCCATGTTGGCGGTGGCCAGGCCCGTCACGGTGTTCGTGGCGCCGGGCCCGGAGGTCACCAGGCACACGCCGGTGCGGCCCGTGGCGCGGGCGTAGCCGTCCGCCATGTGGGCCGCGCCCTGCTCGTGGCGCACGAGAACAAAGTGGAAGGGGTAGCGGACCATGGTATCGAACAGGTCCAGGACGGTTCCGCCCGGAAGCCCGAAAATGGTGTCCACGCCGGCATCCTTCAATCCATCCATCACACACTGCGCACCCGTTCTCATCGCTCTGCCTCCTTAACAAAAAAGCCCACCGCTTTTGCGGTGGGCTTCCTGTTCAACTTTGGGTCCGAATCAGGAAGGTGTTTCCCCCACCGCCAGGCCGCTAACGGCCAGAATAACCACGACGACGACGTTCCGCATCCGAAACGGCGCCTGGCTCTGCACGGTGAGGCTGTTCTTCCCGAGTTTCATCGTCACCTATTGTCGAAAATGGGAGGGCATACTGTCAATCCCTAATTCTCCCCGCGCCCGAAGGTGCCGCGCGACTTGCCGGCCGGCGCCTTGGCCTGCTCCTGGGGACGCAGGCTGCGCACCGCGGCGCCCGCCGTCCACATCTCGGAGTTGTGCAGCGCGTCCAGCTCCTTCTGCAGCCGCTTCTTGTAGTCCTT